>NZ_CAXTBM010000002.1:23899-134190 GCF_964242765.1 uncultured Hymenobacter sp. | reverse complement strand
GGCTACCACCAAACCGTCACGGCTAGGACAATTGATGAAGGCGCTGCTCACAATTAATGTCTTGCCGCTGTGCTCTACGGTGGCGCGGGCTACTAAGTGGTCGTGCAGGCGTACGGGGTGTAAGTAGTTGATCTTGAACTCCACGGTCGATACCAACTCCCCGGCGGTAAAGGCCAGTGAGAGAGCCGCCGCCCCTAGCGCCGCATCCATCAGGCCCGCCACCACTCCCCCATGGCAAGTGCCCGGCGACGACAGATGTTCTTCGCAAATGGCCATGGTATACACCACCTCGCCGGGCTGCGTCACCGTGAGGTTCATGCCATTGGCGCGGCCGTAGTTGTTGATTTGGTTATAGAGAGTTACCAGCGTGGCAATATCAGGAAGCTGTTCCATAGAGCAAGGAGGTGGAAGCAGAAAGGAAAATTAGGCATGCACTTATCGATACCTATGCCCACCCAAGTAGTGGGCAGCCGAGCCGAAGGTAACGGCTGGTAACTGAACCACGACCAACTTTTCCTGGCGAAGAAGTATCTTCCAGTACTGCATCTACTTATCTGTGCCCTATGCCTTCCCTGCCCCTCAAGTTTGCAGAATTCTACCCTCGTTACCTACGCGAACATAGCCGCCGTGGCACCCGGGTTCTGCATTTTATCGGCACCACCTCGTTTCTGGTGGCCCTAGTGCTGGCAGCAGTGTGGCAACGGCCGATGTTAATTCTGGTCGGCATAGTGGCCGCCTATGGTTTTGCATGGATAGGGCACTTTTTTGTGGAGCACAACCGCCCAGCCACCTTCCAGCACCCTTGGCTCTCCTTGCGCGGCGACTTTCAGTTGTATTGGGACCTGCTCCGCGGCCGAGAGTCATTTTAAGTTGCGAAATGCTCTTGGCTGGAAAACAGTAGGCAAACCGCCTTCACCTAGCTTCTCCGATCAATCATCAGCCAGTTGCTTGGTCATCAGGAAGTGAGGGATGCTGCCAAACAACGTGTGCGACGGCGCCTCTAGCGCGTAGCCTAGCCGCGTGTAAAACGGTACGGCCGCCTCGCGGGCGTGCAGTCGGATTTCGGTGTAGCCGAGCCGGCGCCCCGTTGTTTCTAGATAGTGCAGCAATTCCCTTCCAATGCCGCGACCCTGCCAAGCGGGCGCCACCGCCATAAACCGCACCTGTCCCCGCGCCTGCTCCGCCGATTGCAGCATGGCCACGCCCACGGCCGTACCATTGGGCGTGAGCCGGAGCGCGTGTACGGTAGCTGGGTCTTCGTCTTCAGGAACTCGTTCCGAGCCTGCGGGCTGCTGCCAGGGCTGCCGCAATACCTCGTAGCGCAGCCGGTAGTAAGCAGCCCACTCAGCGGGCGTTTGGGGAGAGCGAATTTTCATAAGTAGCAGAGCTAGACAGATCAAGCGGCAGCATTAGTGGCGCATGGTAGAGAAAGGTAATACTCGTTACAAGGAAGCTTGTTTTACTATTTCCAAGATGTAGGTGGCACCCGATTCAGGCTACTTTACTGCAACCGTGCATGGAGCCCTAGCTTTGCGCTGCAAGCCTATTGGTGCCGCTGGCAAATCATGTAATTACGCTCTCACCATATTCGCACGTCACCTTCCTACCTTTGCCCCGTACAAACCGGCGGGTCGGTTTGGCCTACAGCCCTCCCATTTCTCTTAACCTTCCATTCCATGGCCTCTTTTGATATCGTGAGCAAAGTGGACCCGCAAACGCTAGAAAACGCGGTGAACACAGCCAAGAAAGAACTACAAACTCGCTACGACCTGCGCGACACCAAGGGCGGCATCGACCTCGATAAGAAAGCCAACACCATTTTGCTTAGCTCAGAGAATTCAATGCGTGTTAAGGCCCTGGAAGATATTTTGCTGACTCGCGTAGTGAAGCAGGGTATCGATGGCACGTCGCTGGATTTCACGGCCGAAGAGTTGCCAAGCGGCAATCTGGTCAAGAAAACCGTCAAAGTCCGGGCCGGGGTTGATAAAGATGCGGGTCGCAAAATCATTAAGGCCATTAAGGACGCCAAGCTGAAAGTGGAAGCCCAAATGCAGGACGACCAAGTACGCGTTACGGCCAAGAAAATTGACGATCTACAAGCTGTTATTGCGTTGCTTCGCCGCACTGATATCGGCCAACCCTTGCAATTCGTGAACATGAAGAGTTGATAACTGAGTGACTGAAGTAGTAGATGGTTGTCGTTCAGTGGCTTTTTGAACAGTCAACTATTTACTTATTCAACAATTCAAGTATCAATTTTCAACAACTCAACCTTTCCCTAATGCATTTCGACTTTTCGGTATTCTCCAACCCCCAAACTTGGGTAAGTTTGCTCACGCTGACCTTCATGGAAATCGTGTTGGGAATCGACAATATCATTTTCATATCCATCATTGTCAACCGGTTACCACACGACCAGCAGGGCCGCGGCCGGACTATCGGGTTGTTATTGGCGCTAATTTTCCGCATCGGGCTGCTGCTAAGCATCTCCTGGATTGTGGGGTTGAAGTCGGCGCTCTTCACCCTGAATCTGCCGTGGATGGAAGAGCCGTTTGGCGTCTCGGGCCGCGACTTAATTTTGCTCGGTGGCGGCTTGTTTTTGATTGGCAAGAGCACCACCGAAATTCACACCAAACTGCAAGGCGAGGAAGAAGAAACTCATAGTGAGGGCAAAGCCAAGGTGTCAATGTCTAGCATCATCTTCCAAATCATCATCATTGACATCGTGTTCAGCTTCGACTCCATTCTCACGGCCGTGGGGCTGGTCGATAATGTGCTGATTATGATTCTGGCCGTTATCCTGTCCATGGGGGTAATGCTGGCTTTCTCGGGTGTAGTGGCCGATTTCGTGAACCGCAACCCAACCATCAAAATGCTGGCCCTCTCCTTCTTAATTATGATCGGGGTAATGCTGGTGATGGAAGCCTTCCACAAGGAAATCGAGAAGGGCTATATCTATTTTGCCATGGCTTTCTCGCTGGTAGTCGAAATACTTAATATGCGCCTGCGCAAAAAAACGCCGCCCGTTCACCTGCGCGAATCCCAGTACGACTAAGCTACCCTACCAGCGTGGTGCTCTTAAGCCCAACAAAAACGCCCACAATTTCCATTGTGGGCGTTTTTGTTGGAGTATTTGGTTGTTTGAATGCGAACAAGCGGTTCTTGAGTGGGTCGGCTCAGACCTACATTTAACTCAGTACCATCAGCAGTAAGATTACGGCCAAGACGGAAGCCACAATGGTTACGTTCACCCGGGCTGCATCGGATAAGTGTTTGACTTGGGTGGTGGCAGCCAACAGCAGCAGTAAGCCCGTGAAACCCAGCAGGCTACCAGACGTGGTGTGTACCGGCAAAGCAGTGCCGTCAGGCAAATATGCTTCGTGGACAAACTTGAAAAGCCAAGATGTTAGCACCCGGAAGCCCGCCGTGGAGAGTGGAATTTCTGCAACGGTGTTGAACTCGCCTTGCGACGTAACCACCCAGTTATACAGATTACCGGCCCCATCACGCGAGGTGCCAATGCTGATGAAAGTGGCCGTGGCGTAGTGCCGCAACATGAAAAAGTCGAGCAGAATTAGCACCGGCAGCACCGCCAGCCACTTTCCCCAGCGTTTGGCTTTTCGGGCGTATACAGGAAAGTTCAGCCGCTTTGGCACGTAGCTACGTCGCCGCCAGATGGGCGGCGGGGGCGGCCGACGGTGGGTCCGCGCAGCAAAGGACGAGGGTACCGAGTGCATCGGCCGTACCCGATTTCGGATTTCGCGCAGTTGTGTGTCGTAGAAGTAGCGGCGATTGGGCTCGCTCAGCGCCTCATACGCCTCGTTCACAGCGAGAAAGCGCTGGTGAGCAGCGGGGTCGGGTGTGCGGTCGGGGTGCGTGAGCAGAGCTAGGCGCCGATAAGCCCGGCGAATATCATCAGGGGTAGCTTGCTCACTCACACCTAACACGGTGTAGTAAGTGGTCATACCGCGCTCATTTTTACCACTGCTTCCACTTGTTCCTGCACCCGTTGCACCGCCAATTCCAGCAACCGGCGGTTTAGCTCGGAGCGGTGCTGCCGATAGAAATCCACCTCGGCATTGGTAAACAGGCCGCTTATCAGCCCCACCACCGTGTAGCGCAACTTCACGTTGCGGGTTAGCAACTCCGTTAGTAAACGTTGCTGGTCGGTAGGGGAAGCCGTGACTAAAGGCACATGATGGTCGCGTACAAAATCGGCTACTACAGCTAACAATAAGTCATTTTGAAGTTTGAGAATGGGTCGCAAGGTGTGGTGCAGGAAGTCGCCGGACGTGGCATTGCCACTGGCAGGCGCCGTAGCCACAACTGGGCGCAGGGCCAGCAGCGCGGCATCGGGTCGGGTACTAGATAACATTTAGAAGAAGATAACGGACGAGCTAATACTCTAAGTACGAAAAAAGCTGCCCAGCTTGGTTGTGGAGTTAGACAAGAGTAGAAAATAAACTTTCAGAACATGGGCCAGAGGCTAACTGGGCAGGTTTCGAAGCACTGCTCAGCTTCCTTCAACCCCTACCTAGTGAAGCACCTCACCGCCCCGACGCAGGAACGGTGAGTAGGACAGAAGCGAGATGCTTCGGCAATTAAGCGCTAACTCACGCAGGGCAACACCAAGCGCAGGTTCAGCACGCTAGCTCCTGCTGCCTCGCAGTAAAACAGCTTTCCGTTTCCTACGCTTCCCGGTTGGTAGTCCAGCCAAGCTTACTGAGGAAATCCCAGAGCACCACGCCGGCCGCTACGCTCACGTTTAAAGAATGCTTGGTACCAAACTGCGGAATCTCCACTGCCGCGTCGCAGAAGGCCAGCACTTCATCTTCCACTCCGAACACCTCATTGCCCATCACTAAGGCGTAGGGCCGCGCCGGATCGGGCTGAAATGTCGGCAGCAACTCGCTGCCCGTGGTTTGCTCAACGGCCACTAGCACATAGCCGGCGGCCTTCAGTTGCTGCAATGCCTCTAGCGTGGTGGCGGCGTACTCCCATACCACGGACTCGGTGGAGCCTAGTGCCGTCTTCGTGATTTCACGTTGCGGGGGCCGCCCGGTGATGCCGCAAAGCCAGATTTTTTCGATGGCAAACGCATCGGCGGTTCGAAAGGCGGCGCCCACGTTGTGCAGGCTGCGCACGTTGTCGAGCACTAGGGTGAGGGGGAATTTTCGCGTATTTTTGAAGTCTGCCACCGTCAGCCGGTTCAGCTCTTCCATCGAGAGTTTGCGCATGAGTGCAAAGGTAGGAACGCGCCCGTAGGTGGCTGATGTTAGTTGCTTGTATCCCGAAATGCAGCGCGAAGCTCCAGCTTCGTGCGTCGTTAAACGTCTTCGTTGCAACGATACCCGCACCGTCTGCTCAACGATGCGCGAAGCTGGAGCTTCGTGCTACATGCTGCCCCAGTGAAAACAAGTACTGCCGCCCCCGATAAGAAACCTATCCGCATGCACGGCTCACTCGGCCCCGCTCCCGTGGCCGACACGCCGCTCATGAAGCAATACTACCAACTCAAGCAGCAGCATCCGGGCGCGGTGCTCTTGTTCCGGGTCGGCGACTTCTATGAAACCTTTGGCGAAGATGCCGTGACGGCCTCACGCATTCTGGATATCACGCTGACCAAGCGGGGCGCGGGCACCTCTTCGGAAGTAGCCCTGGCTGGATTTCCCCACCATGCCCTCGACAACTACTTGCCCAAGTTGGTGCGGGCTGGGCAGCGCGTAGCCATCTGCGACCAACTCGAAGACCCCAAACTAGCCAAAGGCCTCGTCAAGCGCGGTATTACGGAGCTAGTAACGCCCGGCCTCAGCTTGCACGACAACGTACTGGAGCGCCGTTCCAACAACTACCTCTGCGCCATCCACTTTGGCAAGCAGGAAGCTGGCATTAGCTTCCTCGACATCAGTACCGGCGAGTTTCTGGTGGCCCAGGGAACCGTAGACTACCTCGGCAAGCTGCTCCAGAATTTTCAGCCTGCCGAAGTGTTATTTTGCAAGAAAAGCCGGCAGGAATTCGAAGGCCATTTCGGCCCAGACTACTGCCATTACGCCCTAGACGAGTGGGTTTTCGGCTTCGACTATGGCTACGAAACGCTCACGCGCCACTTCAACACCACTTCGCTAAAAGGCTACGGCATTGATGCGCTGCGCGAAGGCATTACGGCGGCGGGCTGCATCCTGCACTACCTGGCCGAAACCAAGCATACCGATGTGGCCCACATCGGTAGCATTGGCCGCCTCGAGGAAGATAAGTATGTCTGGCTCGACCGGTTTACCGTGCGCAATCTGGAACTGGTGCAGGCCCAGCACCCCGGCGGCGTGCCCCTTATCGACATTCTCGACCAAACCGTGACGCCCATGGGTGCCCGCCTGCTGCGCAAGTGGGTGGTGCTGCCCCTGAAAGAGCCCGCCCAGATTCAGCGCCGCCTCGATACGGTAGACGCCCTACTCCAGACGCCCGAGTTGCTGGAAAGCCTGCTGCTGCACCTGCGCCAAATCAACGATTTGGAGCGACTGATATCCAAGGTGGCCGTACGCCGCATCAACCCGCGCGAACTGTTGCAATTGGCTCGTGCCTTGGAAGCCATTACCCCCATGCGGGAGCAGCTAGCCGCTTCGGGCATTAAAGCCCTACTCAAATTGGCCGACCAGTTGAACCCTTGCACCGCCCTACGCGAAGAAATTCAATTGAAAATCAGAGTTGATGCTCCTCTACTCACCAACCAGGGTGGCGTACTCAATGATGGTGTAGATAAAGAGTTGGATGATTTGCGCGGTATTGCGTTTTCGGGCAAGGATTACCTGTTCCAGTTGCAACAGCGTGCGGTGCAGGAAACCGGTATTTCGAGTTTGAAAGTGGCTTACAACAAAGTATTCGGCTACTACCTCGAAGTCACCAACGCTCACAAAGACAAAGTGCCTGCCTCTTGGATTCGGAAGCAGACTTTGGTAAATGCCGAGCGCTACATCACCGAGGAGTTGAAAGTTTACGAGGAGAAGATCCTGCACGCCGAAGACCGACTGTTCGTCATCGAGCAAAATATCTACAACGACTTGGTGCTATCGGCGGCCGAGTATGTCACGCAGATTCAGCAAAACGCGCGTGCCATTGGCGTCACCGACTGCTTGGCGTCGTTTGCTGCCACGGCGCGGCAGCACCGCTACGTGAAGCCCATCGTCAACGATACTACGGCCCTAGATATTACGGCCGGCCGGCATCCGGTTATCGAGCGGCAGCTCCCCCCGGGCGAGCAATATATTCCCAACGATATTCACCTCGACCAAGAAAATCAGCAGATCGTAGTAATTACTGGCCCAAACATGGCCGGTAAATCGGCCCTGCTGCGCCAGACGGCCTTGATTGTACTGCTGGCGCAAATCGGTTCCTTCGTGCCCGCCGACGCGGCTGTCATTGGCATCATCGACAAGATTTTCACCCGCGTCGGAGCCTCCGACAACTTGAGTAAGGGCGAAAGCACGTTCATGGTGGAGATGACCGAAACGGCCAGCATCCTCAACAACCTGTCGGACCGAAGCCTCGTGCTGATGGATGAAATCGGGCGCGGCACCAGCACCTACGATGGCATCAGTATAGCGTGGGCGCTGGTTGAGCACTTGCACAACAACCCCAAGGCTCGCGCCAAAACCTTGTTTGCCACCCACTACCACGAGCTAAACCAACTGGCCGACGATTGTCCGCGCGTCCGCAACTACAACGTGGCCGTGCGCGAAGCTGATGGCCGTATCTTGTTCTTGCGCAAGCTCCAAGAAGGCGGCTCCGAGCACAGCTTCGGCATCCACGTGGCCCGAATGGCGGGTATGCCCACTTCGGTGGTGTTGCGGGCCAACGAAATCATGCACCACCTGGAGCAAGAGCGTGCCAGCGCCGGCCTCGACACCGACGCCCCTACCGAATTCGACGAAGTGTTATCCGGCCTTGACGAACAGCAGGAAGGTGCAGTATTGCACCTGAATGGAACAACTGATTCTGTCACCAGCCAGCGGGGGCCTGTGCTTCAGCCCGTGGCAGCCGTTCATAATGCGCCCCGTCCGAGTTTGCAACTCAGTATGTTCGAGCCCGCCGACCCAGCTATGGAACGGGTACGAGAGTTGCTTCAAACGCTGGATGTAAATACAATGAGCCCTATCGAAGCCCTCCTGAAGCTAAACGAATTAAAACTGGCGCTAGGCAGCAAGTAACGTTGGAGTGCCACACCACACATCGGTAGTGAGCGGCACTGCTACAGTCCGCTGCGAATAGCAGCTGTTATTAGCTACTTCAACTAGGAAACGTCTTTCTTGACATGAAGCGCTAAAATTTTTCTTCCTGAAAATCAGTAAAAAACGTTCAAGAAACAGTAGGAATCAGACATTTTTCGAGCCTTACTCTTGACAACCCGATTTCCTGTAGTACCTTTGTCACACCAAAACGCCACTACGGTGGCTGACTCAAGCGAGAGTAGCTCAGTTGGTAGAGCGCGACCTTGCCAAGGTCGAGGTCGCGAGTTCGAACCTCGTCTCCCGCTCAAAGAGGATGTTGCCCCGCAACATCCTCTTTTTGTTTTTGGCAGCTTAGGTTAGGTCTTATACCTTTGCGCAGCTACCAAAATGCCGGAGTGGTGGAACTGGTAGACACGAGGGACTTAAAATCCCTTGCTTTCACGAGCGTACGGGTTCGATTCCCGTCTCTGGTACTAAAAACCCCCTTTACATTGCGTGAAGGGGGTTTTTATTTGCTTGGGGTACAACATGGGGTACTGATGGCTGATTAATATTTGTAAATGTTATCCACAGAAGCTGTTCATGGTTGAACACCAAGTAAATTTACTTGTAGCCAAATAATTGTTGAATTGTCCTCATATGGAATCTATCGTTAGCTTAATCAAACGCTTAAACCAAACGGATGAAACCACTAGTCTAGAGGTTAAGCGTGGGCGAGCAATCGACTATTCAGTGATGGAAACGGTATGTTCCTTTTCGAACGAACCAGGCTTAGGTGGAGGTCACATATTGTTGGGCGTAGCAGAAGCAGTAGGAACTCTGTTTCAAACTTATGAGATAGTAGGTATTAGCGACCCTGATAAATTGCAGCGAGACTTAGCCAGTCAGTGCGCGCAGATGTTCAATCAACCTGTACGGCCTGATATTGCAGTAGAGTCTGTAAATGGCAAGAATGTACTCAGTATATGGGTTCCAGAATTACCCGACGGACAGAAACCACTGTTCTTTAAGAGGGATGGATTACCAAAGGGAGCCTTCCGTCGCATTGGCTCAACAGATCAACACTGTACTGAAGATGACATGGTTGCCTTTTATGGTAGTCGTGAAAGCTTTGACGGGCAAGCTGTGCGCGGAAGTGCTTGGGGTGACGTGGACGAACAGGCAATAGAATTATACCGGACACTGAGGTTGCGTGTTAATGCTAGTGCTGAAGAGTTGTCATACTCTCCCCAAGATTTATTGCGATCCCTCGGGTGTCTTACCGCTGCTGGTGAGTTGACTTATGCTGGGCTTCTCCTGTTTGGTGCGCGAGCCGCATTACGACGTTTACTGCCGATGTTGCGCGTAGATTATATTCGCGTGCAAGGTACTGAGTGGGTAAGTGATCCAGATGCTCGTTTTACAACTACTGACATGCGCGGCTCATTGCTCTCGTTGGTATCCCGATTAGCTAGCGCTGTAGCTGAGGACTTACCACGGGGCTTCTTATTACCCGAGGGGCAGATACAAGCAGAATCTGTGGGATTACCAGGAAGGGTTTTACGAGAGGCTCTTGTGAATGCCCTTATGCACCGTTCATACCGGCTTCATACTCAACCAGTCCAAGTTATTAGGTACAATAATAGAATAGAAATAATTAATCCGGGGTATTCTCTTAAACCCGAAGACCAACTAGGCGAACCAGGATCCAGACCTCGCAATCCATTTATAGCAGCCGTTTTTCATGACACCAACCTGGCGGAGACAAAGGGTAGCGGAATCCGTACCATGCGTCGATTAATGGATACCGCTGGCATGGTCCCCCCCACCTTTGAATCAAATCACTCCGCTGATCAGTTTACTACACGTTTGCTACTGCATCACTTTCTCAATGAAGAGGACTTGCGTTGGCTGCGACACTTCCAAGGTTATGATCTGAGTGATAATCAAAAGAAAGCACTGATATTTCTGCGTGAAGTAGGTGCCGTAGACAACTTGGTTTTTCGGCAATTAAATGGGTGTGATCCTTATCGGGCTAGTGCTGAACTTCGTGCTCTTCGAGATGGCAACGTTTTAAAGCAACAAGGTAAAGGACGAGCCACCTATTACGTGCCTGGACCAGTTCTCATTGCAAGGCTAGCTACTCCTCTTAGTGTAGAACCTGTAGTACTTAGTGTAGAACCTGTAGTACTTAGTGTAGAAGCTTCGGCCCTTAGTGTAGAACCCCTGGCTCCTAATGTAGAACCCCTGCCCCTTAGTGTAGAAGCTACCTTACCTATTAGCTTGAAAAAACGTATTACTGCCTTAGGCTCTAGGAGTAACAATCGTGAAGCATTATCAGGTGTAGTATTGGATTTGTGCGCGTATCAACCGTTTACACTGCGTGAATTACACCAAATACTAGGTCGCTCAATAGGTTATTTGTTCACTGGTTTCGTCAAACCTTTGATGCAGCAAGGCAAACTTAGTTATACGATTCCTGATATGCCTAACCATCCAGACCAGGCTTATTGCGCTACAAAGAGTTAACATGAATTGAATATTCTGCTCCTTCAATCCGAGTAGCCAGTCATGTATTTGAGGCAAAGGTAGTCCGCTAGGATAACGCTGAGTACCAAGTATTAATCTTAAGAATTGAATAGTATGCTAACTATTGTTGGTGGAACGTACCGCGAAATATGCCACGATCCACACTGGAATGAACTACATGGTTCAGGCTTTCGTGCAGCAGAGGCATTGTCCACCCATGTTCCATCTATACGGCTTGTCACTTGCGTAGGGCCGCAGGATAAAGAAAATTTGGAAGCTGTATGCTCGATGTACAGTATTGGTTTAACTGCAATACCTGTTGAGCAGACCGTTACATTTGAGTACACTTACCCTCTTTCGCTACAACATTATTTCTCTGCCGAGTTTAAACAGCCAAGGAAGATTCTGCCAGAAGTCGTAGACGACAATATCTTGCTCTTTAGCTTAATCGAAGCCTCCATAGCAGTGAAAGGAAAGCGAGTGGTATATGATCCTCAATCAGGAGACCCTATTTCCTTCAGAAGTACTGGTTCCACAGCGGAACACTTAGCGCTAGTACTCAATAGCCGTGAGGCACGTCATCTTTATGGACAACCTGATGCGAATGACTTAGCGCTTGTTGGGCAAAGCTTACTTGCTAGCGAAGGGGCCGATGTAGTGGTAATCAAGAATGGCGCGTACGGTGCATTGGTTATTGAGCCTTCAGGTGTGCTGACTATACCTGCCTTCGAAACCCGCTCTGTTTTCTCTATTGGCTCCGGCGATATTTTTTCAGCTGTGTTTGCTTGGAAGTGGCTACACGAGCAGCGCCCAGCAGCCGAAGCGGCATTGCTTGCCTCGCGCCTTACGGCGCAATACTGCCAATTTAAATACCTGCCTCTTCCGGCAGAGCCCGACGAGGATTTTGCGGCTATATCTCCTAGCAAAGCGCCAAAAAAGATTTACTTAGCCGCACCATTTTTCAATCCGGCTGATCGCTGGATGATTGCTGAGTGCCGGGATAGGTTATTAGAATTCGGCAACAGGGTTCTCTCGCCTTATCACGACATTGGCATGGGCGAGGCCGAACACGTTGTTCCTCAAGATATTGCGGCTATCGAAGATTGTGACACTGTATTTGCTCTCTTAGAAGGCTTTGACCCAGGCACCGTATTCGAAGTTGGATATGCAAAGGCGCTAGGTAAAAAAGTGATAGCCTATAGTATCAATTCCCGTGTGCATGACCTTACCATGTTCTTAGGAACTGGCTGCATAATAACGCATGATCTAACAACGGCTATTTATAAGGCTTCTTGGTAGAGAATATTACCAAGCGCATACTTATTCCAATATGTACTTGTACTTTGCGATATACTATCTACCCAATGGCAAAGCAATTACTCTCCGCCCACAACCTCACCGACGAAGAAGTGCTTAAAGAATTCGTCAAGCGCTTTCAGTGTGATGGTGCAGTCTTGATTTACTTGGATGAAGGCACAGAAAGCTGGTTTGGCCGGTGGCGCAACACCGATGGCCGCCACTGGGTGCGTGACTTTCTCAACCGCATGCAACGTGATGTACAGCAGGCTCTATCCAGCAGCGAATCAGATGAAGGTACTACTGTTGCCTTTTTGAAATAATAGTAATTCATTCAATTAGCATATAGTTAAGCTTACCATGGGAAACAATAAGAGGTATATTGACTCTGGCGATTCTAACAGCTCTGGATCTACTGCTGGCAGTAATTCCAGAGCTGTTGCAACTACAACATCAGGCGGTGGAGGCGGTGGTGGATACTCTAGCGGAAGTAGCGGTAGTACCAACACTGGTGGAAGCACCACTACTGGCGGTAGCGGCGCTACCGATGGTAGTGGTGCTGGCAGCAGTGGCAGTGCAGGAGGGGGCAGTGGTGCTGGCGGCGGCGGTAGTACTAGTGGAGGACCAACTAGCGAAGAATCCTGTGAAAATGTTAACTTCAGAACCACTGTATCAAATCCCAACATTCCAGCCATCCAGAAGACTAGTCTTGGTCAACCTTTAATTATTAAGTCTGATGGTAGCAGACCATTGGTGATGAATGATAACGATGAAGTTTGCGGCACTATTACAAAAGAAGCCAGTCGACTAGTGAAGTGTATTCGTCAAGGCTACCGTTTTGTAGCTGTTGTCTTAGTAGTTGATGGTGGAGCATTCGAAGTGCGAGTACAGAATGCTTCATAATAGGTCCTTCTGCATATAATTCTTTACCTCGCACACTATGAAATTAGCCTTACTGCTCTCGGGCGGCATGGATTCTATTGCCTTAGCATATTGGAAAAGACCAGATATCGTCGTTACTGTTGATTATGGACAAGTGCCCGCGCAAGCTGAAATTCAGGCTTCTAGAGCAGTGGCGGAGGCCCTTGGGACACAACATGAAATTGTTCAGGTTGATTGTCGGGCCCTCGGCAGCGGCGAGCTGGCGAACAGTGCGCCACTACTTAAGGCTCCCACGCCGGAATGGTGGCCTTACCGCAACCAATTACTTATTACCCTAGCTGCTATGAGGCTCAGTAGTTATGAGGTAGCAGAACTGATGATTGGCACCGTAGCTTCCGATCGCTCCTCTCACAGGGACGGGCACGAAAAATTTATTAGCCTCATGAACCAGCTCATGAGCTTCCAAGAAAATGAGCTCAGAATCACGGCACCTGCCATAGCACTATCCACCGTTGAGTTGGTAAAAGCTTCTGGCATACCACGCTCGTTGCTGTGTTATGCGCACTCCTGTCAGAAGGCAAACCTCACCTGCGGAGAATGTGGCGGCTGCCAGAAATACCGAGCCTCTATGCAGGAGTTGTATAGGTCTGAGGGGTTGCAATACTGATTTTTACAACACTTCACCCTGATATTCTTTCTGTTATCTGCCTAGGAGGCAGCTCGATAAGCTTTCCACAAAGCAGACAAACGACCTGCACTTTCGTCTCTTACTCCGCTTACTTACTATAACCATAAAGTCCACCAAACACATTATAGAATGTATAAAAAGCTCCGTTTTGAGACAGGGCTTTTTATTTGTTATTTCTTCTTAGTGGGCGAGGACTTTTTTTGTCAGCTGCTTGAGCCAGAGCGGAAGCCGCAACACTCTTCACTTTAGCTGAGGTCTTAGGATTGCTTAAGAGTTCTGAAGCTTTTTTCGCGACCGTTTTTGAGGTCTTTTCATTTTTAGCCATTGTTCTGTTTATTAATGCTGGTTAAGCGAACAATTTTCTATTGTACCTGCTGGTACTAACTCAAACAGACTTTACTGTTGCCAATTTTTACTGGTCTAATACTGCACTTTTTTATGCTTGCCATACTGGTTCCTCCCAGTAACTGGATTCACATAGCGGCCTCCTTTATGGGTCTTGGGGTCTTGCTGCCCTACGTATGTACCCTCATGACTTTCGGTGTGGGTGCTACCACTGTAGACAGGAGCCGAGTAGCTAGAGGTTGAGGGAGCCGAATAGGTTTGAACAGGTGCGGAGTAGGCTGCTTTGTTCGCGCTATAACGCATATCCGGTGTCCCATCCTTCTTGGTTTGTGCATTGGCCGAGTAACATAGTAAGGCAATGATGGCAAAGAGTAATGTCTTTTTCATCTGTGGATAGGGTTTTAATCGGCGCAATTTTGCGTCCATTGAATAGACTATAAGAATACGTATTAGTATATCATAATCAAACTGTTATTGCTTGAGTTGGCCCTAGGCAATCGGCTTCATGCAGACTCTATAGATCTGCTACGCTTGAATCTGTCAGTCCCAAAGCATTACGCACACAATACGTCACCACCTCCCTACCCACTCGTTGCTCCTCTTCGGGGTTCTCAATCAGATAGCGATCCACGATATAACCAGCGGCCTGCGAAGGGCCAAGCAAATGCCAAGCATTGCGGGAGATAGATACTTGCGCGGGCTGTTCATCGAACAAGTCACGTTGAAAGTGAAACACCACGGGGTCCGCCGTCGCATCTTCCACATGGGCACCTAAGACAAAGCGAGCATTCGACTCCATAGCAGTTAAGGGTAAGCAGTGACAGGTAATTAGGCTACTAGATGCGAGGTAGGCGAGGGCCGTCCATGTTGATGTGCCACAACTCTTTAAAGTCAGTGGTATAGGCGGGGGTGCGCTGTTGCTTGCGGCCGGCCCACTCCGCTCCTTCTGAACTTTTGTAGACACGCGCTATAGCAAAGCTTACAGTCCCCGTACCATAGCGGGTATTGAGCTTGTCGAGGTCGGCCATTAGTCGGTCCCGCTGCTTAATCTTAGCAGTGGGCTCGAATAGGCTGAGTTGCTGCTGTCCGGCTACTTCCAGCCCATCAAAGACTACTCCGGCCTTCTTGAATTGCGTATTGGGTAGCCACAGGCGCTTCAATGCCGTGCGGGCATAGCGTATGAGTTCTGCCGTGTCACTGGTCGCCACCGGCAGATTAAGTGTAGTAGAGAAAGTGTAGGGCGGCGGCTCGGTGCCAAAGCGGTTTTTGCTGATAAAGACCGTGAGCATGTTCACAGCGGAGTCTTGCCGTCGTAGCTTCTCCGCAGCCCGCGTGGTAAAGGCTGCTACGGCCCCTAACACGTCGGGGTAAGCAGACAAAGGCTTGCCGAAGGTGCGGGTACAGGCGATGATTTGGCGCGACAACGTGCCATCTTCGCTTGGCGCCAGGGTCAAACAGGGCACGCCTTGCAGTTCCCGCACGAGCCTTGCTCCCACTACCCCACCTAAGTGCTTCCGTGCCCACCCTTCCGACACGGCCGCTAGGTGTGCCGCCGTGGTAATGCCATGCGCATGCAGTTTAGCCGCGTACTGCTGCCCGATGCCCCACACGTCCTCCACCGGCACTTGCGCCAACGCCCACTGCCGTCTTTGCTCGGAGTCGAGGTACAGCACGCCGTTCAGAGCGGGTACCTTCTTGGCGACGCGATTGGCTAGCTTGGCTAGGGTCTTGGTGGGGGCAATGCCGATACAGACGGGAATATGGGTGCGCTTGCGTACCTGCTGGCGAATGGTCTGAGCAAAGGTCGCTAGGTTGCCGTGGTAGCGTTCCATGCCGCGCAAGTCCAGGAAGGCCTCATCGATGGAATACACCTCTACTTCGGGTACCATCGAACTCAGGTAATGCATGACACGCCCCGACATATCCCCGTAGAGGGCGTAGTTCGAGGAGAATACCCGCACGTTGTGGCGCTGCAACTGATCCTTGACCTTGAAGTACGGTTCGCCCATGCGCAGGCCCAACGCTTTGGCTTCTGCGGAGCGAGAAATCAAACAGCCGTCGTTGTTGCTTAGGACCACTACTGGCTGGCCTTCGAGATGGGGTTGGAAGGCCCGCTCGCAGCTCACGTAGAAGTTGTTGCAATCAACTAACGCGAACATAGCTCGATTGGCGGCCGCGCCGGGTTTCCGTGACTACGTGCGTGACCACGCCCCACACGTCGAACGAATCAGGCTCCGTAATCTGGATTTCGGGGTAGGAGGGATTATCCGGCACGAGCCACCATGAATCCGGCCCACGCTGGACCAGCCGCTTGACGGTGAACTCGCCTTCCACCACGGCAATGACTACGTCGTCGGGTTGATACTGCAAATGGCAGTCCACGGCCAGCAGTGCTCCATCCCGGATGCCAGAGTCCCCACCCGTCATACTATCGCCCATCACCCGCACGAGGTAGGTGGAATCGGGGTGCGGCAGTAGCAGGCGGTTTAAGTCGAGCTTGATGCCCCGGTGGTCTTCGGCAGGCGAGGGAAAGCCAGCCGGAACCAAGGAATCAAAGAACAGCAGCCACAGGGGCTGGCGGGTAACGGGCAAGAGAACGAGTTGGCACATAGCAGGACAGCAAGAGGTGTGCTGCAAGTATACGCGTTACTAAATTAGTTAGCCAAAAAAATTCTAATAAAGTTGTAATATACAAGAGTTGTTGTAATAATATGTACAAATTCATATAATATTATACGTTGTTTATAAGAGGCTCAAGCGCAAAGCATGTAAACGTCGATTCCAGGCTATATCATTTCTCTTTACTGCCAGACAAGTAAGCTACTGGGATTAATCGGCGCAATTTTGCGCCAATTGGTAAGCTATAAGGATACGTATTTGATTATCATAACTAAGCCAATAATGTTGGCAAATGGAGAACTGATAATGCATTAAAAATTAACTTATGAGCACTTCTTAAATGGAGCAATAAATAAACAGAGTACAGATTAAGCAGTCGGCAAGGTCTATAATAATCCTCCTTTCTGTAATGACCTATCACTTGGTTTTGCTGGCAATATATTTCCAAGATTCGTTGGCATACTATCATAAAATTGCTTTGCAGTCTCATAAAGACTTCCTACCGCAACAGCAGCGCTCAGCCTAGCCTCATCGTCTTTTGCTTCCTTAAATTGTTGATTTGCTGGGGTGGTCGAGTAAAAACAGACAGTGCGCTAAGATAAGCGGAGTTGAAAGTCGCGTTCAAATTGGTGCGGGGAGCGGTAGCCGAGCGCGGAGTGGCGCCGGTCGAGATTAAAATACGTATCGAGGTAGTAGGCGACCTCTAGCCGGGCTTCTTCGAGACTGGCAAACGCGCCGCCGTACGGCAACAAGTCCGTTTTGAGCGTGCTCCACCCAGCCTCGGCCTGGGCATTATCGTAGGGGTTACCCGGCCGGCTATAGCTGGCCAGTGCCTGGGCTTTTTCGATGCGCGCCCGGCACGCCGCGCTAGTGTATTGACTGCCGCGGTCGGCGTGGATAACTAGACCAGGAGCCGGTTGGCGCAACGTCAGGGCCTGCTTCAGGGCGGCGAGCACTAGTTCAGTGGGCATCTGCTGGTCGAGGTGCCAGCCGACTACACGCCGCGAATAGGTATCACGCCAGGTCGCCAGATAGCACCAGCGCCTGCCCACTAGAGGCAGGTAGGTGATGTCGCCAACCCACACCTGATTCGGGGCAGTAGGGGCAGGTTGACCGAGAAGCAGGTTTTCCGCCACAATAGTTGCTGGGTCGGCAACGGTGGTACGCGGGCGCTGTGGCCGCGTGCTGAGCGCGCGCAAGCCGCGCCGGCGCAGCCAGGTGCGCAAGGCATAGCGCCCAACGGCGTGTCCTTCAGCGCGTAATTCTGCCCGCAAGCGGCGGGTGCCGTAGCGCTGGGCATGGCGTGAAAAGGCGGCGGTGGCCGCCGGCTCCCAGCTGGGCAGCGGGCGCGCTGCTCGGCTCCGCCACTGGTAATAGCCTGCGACACTGACTTCCAGCACGCGGCAAAGCACCTGCACCGGCTCGGCAGCCGCCACCTGCTCAATGAAGTGGTAACGGCTCATAACTGAGGCGGTTGCGCAAAGATGGTCACGACTTTTTTTAAAATATCACGCTCTTGCTCCACGCGTTTGAGCTCGGCGCGCAAGCGCTTCACCTCTTCGCGCTCCGCACTACTAGGCACGGCTTCGGCTAACGCCTGGCGCTGCCAGCGGCCCAGCAAGGCGGGTGACAGGCCCTGGGCGCGGGCCACGTCGGTTTGCCGGGCCCCGGCGGTCACCTGGCGCACGCACTCGGCTTTAAAGGCAGGCGTGTATTTTTTGCGGGTCAGCGGCGAGCCGCTCGGAAGTATTTTGTCGGGCATGGGCAGTGGAAGATAAGACTTCACACTGTCTGTTTTTACTCGACCACCTCATGCAACAGTCACCTGATAATCAATTGAGGAAACTTGCTTGGCGAGCAATCCCATCTCTATATAGAGACCTGGCTGTAGAGCGGCTAGATATGCTTCGGCAACGACCTCTTCTCTGAAAAGCTTTTTCATATCGGCGTTATAGTTAGCAATGTCATTAGTGGAAAACACCTTCGGCTCATGCAGACCAATCCATGTCAACCACATTATGGCTTGATTTTGAGCGGCTAGTATTTTTGCCAATGTAGCCGCCGCAATCCTTACCTCATTAATTGATTCGTGCTCTAACGCTTTTTCCCACTTCTCCCTTTCCAATGCTTGCGTTTGATTCCACTTATCCTTTTCCAGTTCCCATTGCCGATTAGTGGACCATCGCACTCCTAAGAGCGCTAGCCCTGCTCCTAACAGAGTTCCTAACAAACTCGATAAGATGGACGCTATTTCAGACTTTTCCTTGGTCTGATTTAAGTAGTAGTCAGTTTGCGCTTTAATTAATTTTTGACTTAGCACATCAGATTTAGTGCTATCTCCTTGTCCTAAACAAGTCAGCGAAGTCAGCAAACTCACCAATATCAGAAGCTTTCTCATCGGTAGTTCCTTGTTAAGGACAGTTTAGATCTTGAGTTCTCCCAACGCTTGCCCCTTTTTTCAAACAAGTTGAAGTGGTACCTGTAGCATCGCCTGAATAAGATAATTGATTACTAATGATCCCATTGCCCCGTCTGCCGCTCCCGTTCCACCTGCTGCGCTGATTTCGGTTTTTCTATATCAATAATACCAGCCCGGTGTAGCATGGCAGTCACAAGCATGGCAACTAACAGGAGCCAAAAATAGACGCGTATCTTTTGGGCCGACCAACCGCCACCATAGTAATCGTTCATAGTCTTATTTATTCAATAATTAGTTACTTCTTCCCTCGCTTACCGCGTTGCTTCCGGGGTAGGGGCGCGGATATATACTTCATAATCTCCAAGGCGAATTCCGCATCCTGAACTCCGCTCGTATCATCGAGGGCCTTCAGGAGAAGAATAACATAGAAATCATCGCCCTCAATGGCAGCAATCTTGGCTCGATAGGCGAGGGTATAGAAGGCCGCCGTGTCGTAGTCGGTTTCAGCAAGAACGCTCTTATCCTCACTCAGTAGGTAGTACCGGTTAGTAACGATGTTGGTGTGGAAGTAGACGCTACGCTCCGGCTGCTCAACTCTCAAACGGCAGAGGAGCACGGCAAATTCCTCTCCGGTTACTACGTGATTCGCCCCCATTAGAAGACAAGTTTAGCCGTTTCTGCTCTCTGAGGCTAGTAGACGAGGTTAAGAAATGAGTGCAGCAGGAGGCTTTGTAGGAAGAGCATCGCAATGAACGGAGGTATGGCATTAGCCCCAACTGAGCCATCCCCACAACGCGAGGGCCGCTGCCACTAGCCCGAACTTCCACACCCATCTGGGTAGGCCACCGTTATCAGGGCTGGGTGCTGGTGGTCTTCGCCGGGGTCATTGTGGAGCAGTGGTGCCCGGAAGCGGTTGAAGCCGGTGGGCCAGTCGGGTTTGTCAGTGGCCATTTAGAGGTTGGGTAGCTTAATCTGATCGGTATAAGCTTCGAGTGGGGCCGTACTGACGAAGGCGTGGCAGCGATGTAGGTAGTTTATCTCTGGATCATAATATACCTCGGCGAAGAAGCTGCCCATGTGATAAAGGTTAATACGGTCCTCTTTCTCCCCATAGCGCATAGCTAAGTAGGTGCCTTCCATGAAGACAATGGCTAATTGCTCTGTCAGGTCTAGGCGGTTGAAGGCGTAGAAGGACGGAATAGCCATACCTAAGAATACGAAAAAGCCCCGACACACATCAAAACTTTTTCGTTTCTTGGACGATGGCCCTGCTTTCCTTCAATGCCTTCAACCAGCTTCGGGAGAAGACGCAACTCACGTTAACGTTAATGCAGGGCACGTTCTTAGCGAAACGGTTTGACGAAGAGGGCAACCGGTTTAGTCTCTACTATATGGACACTTTCTTTGTCGAGGTCTATTACGACGACCTCATCTACCAGGCTCACCGCTGCCACTCCTTCGTCAGCACCGCGCCGCTCGAAACGTACCTAGCTTGGATACGCCTGCCGAACCTGTGAAGTGGAGCCTCCAAGCCGAAGCCTCACTTCAGTAGCGAGATCAGCCAGCGCCACGCATGCAGGGCGCACCAGCCCATGCTCAATAGGATGAGGGTGGCAATCAAGCGGGCCAAGTGCTCTTTGAGTAGTTCTTTCTTCTCGTGGAAATAACGCATAAGGATAACCGTCCTAAAAGCCCGACCGGCAGACCGGCGTTTAGGCGTTCGCTAGCTGATTGAGACAAGATATCTCCTTCCGACGTGGCGATCAAGAATCTGGCTCTTTTTCAGCCAGTTGCTGTACTAGCTACTCCCTGTGCCCGCGTTATTTAACTGAGTAAAAGGGGTGTTTTGGGTGGCTGATTTACCGTCCAGCAGTGCTCCCGCTGGCATGACTACCACGGGCAGTTGAGCTTCCCCGAGCGGGTGGTTATTACGAAAAGGTGCTATGTTGCACGCCTACGACGGAATGCCCAGCGAACCAAACTGGAAATGAGCTATCTCCCTTCGCCCGAAAAATTAGAAAGCCTCGGCTTTACCAAGTCCTCCAGGGCAATCAAGCGGATTATGTATACCAGTAAGCAGGCCTATGGGCGCGGTCTTTTCATCCGCCGTTCCGTGCACCTGCACCCCGCGCATGGCCGTTTACGCTTGCTCGACTATCAGCGCGGCGCGGTTACGGTATTTGATGGCTGCTGCCCGGACGAGGCATTTTTTGAGCGGTTGCTACAGGCGGTGGGGTGGATGCCTGCTTAACAAGACGCTTAAACTGACGCAACCCTGCAAATTTGCTCCGTCCATGCTTCTACTCAATGAACGGTGTGACAGGGTAAAGTTCTGTAGCTGAGCTTGCTTACATCGTCTGGGAACAATATTTTTACTGCATAATTTCTGTTTCTTCTCGGATTTCTGCTAGATGGCGAACCTGCAACCACCTTCCTTACTGGCGACCGTTCAGGGCCGACAGCACGCTGTTACTGCCGCGCTCCGTTTCACCGAGGGAACTGCTTTAGCCCCATCCGAACGCGAGATGTTGCTGCTGGAACGCTTCGTGCACGGTGACTTAACCCTGGACCAAGTACTGAACTGCTTGGAAAAGCCGGATAATGAGGCGTTGTGTGCTTAGTGCCAGCTTCCCAGTGCGTGAGGCAACAGACGCATTCCGGCCAGTCCTCGGGCATTCCACTGAGTCGGTAGCAGGGCTCGATGCTCTGCCCAATTTGGCAGGCCGAATGGCTGTGGTAGGCATCAACCACCCCGATACCCCTCACCAAGGAGTAAAAGGGGTACTCTCTCCTCATAACCATATCTATTGGAAAATATAGATACAGTTGAGCTTATATTTTGTTTTAATAACCAGCATCTGGCTATTTCGGCAGTTGGGCAGATTTCTCGTGAATTCCGCGTAACGCCCGCACTTCTCCCCAACTCAATTCTCCCTTGACGTAACGTCCGTACAGTTGAAGAGTGTAGGCCGACGCCTTAGTAAAGAGTCCGGGACAAACCGCTTCCATCTTCTTTAGGACGGTGGCCCGCTGCTCAGTAGTTTGTGCTTGGGGGCCAAAGCGGGAATCGTGGGTCATAAAAGCTGACGGAACAGAAGGGAGAGAAGCTGAACAGTAAATATAAGAATCACTTTGATAAAATACCCTGAGCTAAGTACTAATTTAACAATACCAACAAATACTTAGATTTTGCTAACTGCTTATTATGCCTATCCCTCACTACGCCTTTCGCGCTCTGCCCTTCGATCAGCAATTGTGCTCGTTTGGAATGAAGGGCAGCACTTGGCAATCCGCTACGAGGAAGAAGATACTATTATCCTCTACTACATGGCTGGCAAATTCTTCGTGGAGTTGTATTACGACCACGTAGCCAACGTGCTGCAAACAGAGTTACGGACCTTTACCAGCAGTAACTGCTTGGAGGCTTATACTGGTTATATCAAGCTGGATGATTTAGCATTGGATTAGATTCAATGCCATAAAAAGCACTGATTTACTGCGCGTTTGACATTTCGATCCTAATCAGTGTATGCTTGGATGAGCTGTTTTGGAAACCCCCTTTTGCGGGTTCTAAGCCGTATCTTTAGGTATGGCAAGCGTATCATTTCCAAACTATAACCTCATAGCCGGTCAAGCCGGTACGGGGGAAGCCTTCCTCCTTGGGCCGGGTCTCGGGCCGCTGAATCTAATCCGTCAGCAAGACGCCCTGAACCGAAAGAATCAGCAGGCCGAAATGGCAGCCAAGCAGCAACGGGAAAACAGGGAGCGGCAAGACTTGCAAAAGTTGCGGATGGGCCTCACTACAAAGGGCTTTCTGCCCTTCACGGCCGAACTACAAGCTACTGCCAAGCGCACATATGACGAGATGAAAGCTATTTCACTCAACCCGTCTATGGACCGAGGCACCCAGGAACTTGAGATTGAGAAGAGGACAGCTGACTACAAAAGCAAGGCGGAGTGGACTACACTGGTCGAAAACCGCTTCAAGGACATTACGCAGCTCTCCGCGAAGGATAAGCGTTACAATCCGGCTGCTGTTGATACGGCTCTGTACAAGAGCCTGGATGATGAGCAAGGCAACCGCCTACCTATTGCCGGCTTCAACCCAGATAAGCTTAATACGGTACTGGAAAACCCGGATACCTTCAACCGAAACGAGGTGGCTTCCAGCTTTCTGGATTCACTAGCCGAGGCGGACAGGTCCACCAAAACCAGTGCTGCCCGTCCGGGTAGACTTGGGCAGAGCAACACAGCAGAGTCTAACTTCTTCGAGGTGGAGAACGGGGCGTTCAAGCTGGACCCCGCTACCGCCAATCGCATTCCGCGTACTGACCGGCCGGAAGTGATTGAAGCGGCCAAGCGTGACCCGTTTGTTTCCAGAATCATCAACCAGCAGATGCAAGCGCATGCGGGCAAGGTGAATGCTGTGGTAGAGAAAATGCGCAACCTAGAGCCTCTGACGCCAGAGGAACAAGACTTAGTGGAACGGGAACAAACGGGGCAAAAACAATATGCCAACTACTTAAACGAGTTGCTGTTGCCCCATGCCTATCAGCGGTCAAGCGAGATACAAACGTATTCCCGCCCTCTTCCAGTGAAGGCCGCACCACAACTCAAGGCAGCGCCCAAGCGTCCTGCCAACGAAGTAATGGCAATACCTACGGTTGGCTTCCAGGCCTCTACCTATGTACCGGAGGCCACAGGGCGCTTTGGGCAAATGAAGAAGGCAATGGGCATCACCCCCTCTGTTACCACAAACCACTACCCGACCGTAGGAGTAAGTTTCGGCAGCGCAAGCAGGCCCTATGCAGAGGCAGTAATCGACAACCGGGAGGCAGAAGTAGTAGGCGAAAATGGAAAGACTACCCGCGCTGCTCTTGGTAATGGCAAAGTGCCGATGCAAGTTGTTGGCCGCGACTATGTACTGTACGTCAATGGTAAGCGGGTAGGCCGCAAAGAAGCTTTTCGCAACGATTCGGAAGCCTACAACTATCTATTGAGTAGTATCGAGCGGCTGACACCAGAGCAGGCCCGCAAGGCAGAGCTACGGGCCGAATATCGGGGTACGGTACTCGATAAAACCAAGACGGCCAACGACGGAGCCGGGGGGCAACCGAAGCCTACGGGTACAAGTACCACGACGGGCGCTGCTACGTATGACACGGGTATAAGTGAATCCCGCCTATCCGTGATTGCGCCAGCCAATCAAGCCACCGACGCCCAACTACAACAGGCCAGCGGGGGCAAGTGGAATCCACGCCAGCCCACCAAGCAACAGACCCGTGCTATCGAGGCGCTGACTCGCAAGGGCGGGCGAGTGGTAAGCCCCTACGGAACACAGCAAGGCCAGCCCACCACGCCGAGTAAGACAGTAGGCAGTAAGGACGTGCTAGGGTTCGGCAATCCGTCACGAGGAGGCAATATTTACAAGGCCGCTGGCACTAAGCCTACTGGTGTCGATGGTGTTACCTCTCCTGCTGATAATAGGCGCGGCGGGCTATACTAGCTAAAGCCCGCATCAAGGTAGTTAGCCGATGCAAAATTGTTTTGGCGAAAGTCTGCACCACTAGCAAATCCCTAGATTTTAGGGAGTTGAAAAAGACCAAACAATTTTGCACTGTCCTCTTTAATCAGCGCAATTTTGCGCCCATTGACTACCCTCCATAAGGTGCCCAGTCAACCGGCGGAAGGATAGCCCGCTTACGCCCGTAGGCCACACAGTCAGCGCGGCTATACATATACCGACTACTACCCTCAGTGCGTGGCAGGTAGGCAATCGGCAAGTCGCCCTTGTTACGGTGCATCCGAAACCAATTCTCACTTCTGCCGGCCAATACTATTGCCTCTTCTAAGGTTATCCAATCGGATTGACCAGCTTTGAGCACTTCTACTTCCTGCTTCAAAATTTGGAGAAGGTTCCACATTCGCTGCTGTAGATCATCCACCTCCTTTTTCGTGTATACTTCTACCATAACTAACTTGAGGGAGATATGCTGTTTCTGCGACCATACGCTACGCAGTCAGCTCGACTATACATGGTGCGCCGACTGCCTTCGGTGCGGGGGAGCATAGCAATAGGGAGCTTATATAGCCCGCGCTGCTCATAGAACCAGCTACGGCTCCGACCTGTCAAACGCATCGCCTCTTCTAGGGGCACCCAATCCGATTGACCAGCTTCTAGCAGATCGACTTGCTGCCGTAGGGTGTGAATGACCTCCCACAACTTTTGCTGCAAGTCATCTACCTCCTTCTTTGTGTAAACTTCCACCATAGTCCGCTATAGCATTATTAGGTGAGCGGGTGGATAGTGTCCGTTCTGTTGCCCAAAAGCAACACAGTCCGCACGGGAGAAAAAGATACGCCCACTATTAGAAGTGCGTGGTTGCATAGCAATGGGCAATACTCCCGACTGCCTCTGCTTCTCAAACCACGACCTGCTTCTCCCCGCTAATCGGCAGGCTTCGTTCTGTGGTACCCATTCATTCAGCATCGCTTTCGATATGGCAACTTCCCTTTGAAGCGACATCAACTGCTTTGAAATGCCTTGGATTAAAGTATCAACCTCTTGCTTACTATACACTTCCATCATAGACATGCTACCTATAATAAAACAGGGGGCACAATAGCGTTCTTTCTGGCGAAAGCCACGCAGTCGGAACGCTTGTAGAATATGCGGCCCGAATCCGTCGTCCTCGGCTGCATGGCAATGGGAAGGCTATCGGTATTGCGGCGCTCATAGAACCACGCCCTGCTCCTGCCAGTCAATCTACACGCCTCCGCTTGGCTGACCCACTCGCTCTGTCCCTCCTTTAGCAAGTGTATTATAACGTCTTGCTCCCTTATCTTCTGCCAGAGGCTTTCTATTGCCTTGTCGAATTCTTCCCTGGTCGGCACATCCATAAATTCAGCAAACATTAGTGAGTGATGAGGCAAAAGTATAGATATGCTGCCCACTTAACACCATATTTTAAGTCATAAGGTGCTGATATTCAGTATCTAGCAAATATATTCTGCTGCTTATTACTTCTAATCAATTGTTCCTTTGGGTTCTACATGAAAAGGGCTGCCCATTAGAAGAGCAGCCCTTGCATAGATTTAACGAGGTAGTAATGCTTACAGGGTAGTTGTGTCACCCAACGCGACAAACCGCACTGTTAGGACAGTCATTCGTACGTGCTCCTGTATATACATTTGCAGTCCTTCTGCCCCTGGATAAGATATTCTTTCCTCGGGATAAACCCAAGAGTCACCAAGTTCATAGGCTCCTGTTAAGAAGGCTCCTACCAACCATTTGTCATCCGGCAAAACCAGAAGTCGAACACTATGCATTTTACCTTCCGCGTTGAAATCCCAGCACTGAGAGAAACCATGCACTCTGTTTCGGTACATTACCACGTACTCGCCATCTTCTGTGGTTGCTGGCTCGCACTGTTTCCACTCGGGATTAGCCAATAAGAGCACGTTTAGCTCCGATATCGACAAGCGCCAACCATAGCGTGCTGTGCTGATGGTAGGTAGTATGAGGTCTAGATTGCAGGCCTGCCTATAGTCATCGCCAAACACCTCTTTATACATAACGGAAAGTATAATTCCATCCTCAACTTCCTCAATAGATAGCCTAGGCGAAGCTGTCGGATTGTCTATCGTCTCTTGCTTGTAAAAGTAGTACTCGCCAGAAACGTGACTACCGACTAAAAAGGCGTCAACTAGCCAACGATCTGTGTAAGGAATTATCAATTGTACCCACTGCATTACTCTCTCCTTATCGAATATCCAGCACTGATAGTACCCATGCAGGGCATGACGATAAACCACAGCGTAATCGGTCTCCCATAACTTGCCGGGCTCGCAATATTCCCACGTTTCTGGTTCAGTTAGTAAGAGTTGGTTTAATTCCTCAATCGACAGGCCCCAGCCGTGCCGTACGTCGTTGATGGTAGGTGGCGCAGAGGCCGGCTGTTGATCTGACATGAGTAAGTTAGTTAAGGGAAAAGCGTGGGCTGCATTGCTGGTACTGCCAGAAAGCATCCTCCAAGGCTTCTAAGGCATCTTCAGGAGTTGACATAGGCGGTGCTGCCTCGTACGTCTCTTGCAGCAACAAGCGGTAGTATAAGGCCCACGGCCCATGCTCATTCGTTGGCTCGTGCCGGACATACACGGCGGGGATACCATAGCGGGCGGCTAGGTTGCGAGCTTCAGCTTCTAAGGCGGTAATGATAGCGGTATGGTTCATCGGTATAACAGGCTATAGAGTGACTAGACAGCACGAATCAAGCGGCAGACCCGGTAAACGCCGAACAGATTGCGTAGCGTGAAGCCCTCCTCTTGTTCCTCCCCGTTGCCCATGTCGTCCATTCCATAGATTCTCTTCTTGGTGTGAGACGTGACGCAGATAATTTGCTCGGCTAGATAAGCAGGCTCAAGCGTAAAACGTTGGGCATTCATCTGCTCAATAATCACATAATGGCTGCCTACTTGCAGGTTGCGCCATTGCTCTTTAGCCACGGGCTGCACTACTATCAAATCGTTGTCTAGTAAGTGCGGCGCTAAAGCATTACGCTCTACCTGATACACAATGCAACCTGCTGCTATCTCCTCACTGGTGAGCAGAGACGTTACGGGTTGGCCGTTCCATACGGAAGGGCGCGGTAGTACTTGGTCTCTTGATTCGCCAGGCGTCGGGAAGGCGTAAGAATGAGTTGATACGGCTGTAGGTAAGACAGCGGAGGGGATAAAGGATTGGCTCGTAGTTTTCATATACTTAGGTATTTCAGTGATAGCGGGGTTGCTATCTGATGTACCTAAGTTCCACAGACAGATTTAACTGTGCAAGAAATGGATACAACTAAATGATGACTGATCTATAAGTATCTGATTTTGAGAACAATTAATTTAGTTGGGCTTCACATATTTTCTCTCTAATACCACTACCAATGCATCTAGCCGTTCGGCAGTCGCTGCACTACGACCCGTGCCATGTAGGAGTCGGCTCACGGTTGCAGGGTCTTCCCCTACTATACGCGCTATCTCGCTCACACTATACAACTTGCCATTGATTTCCCACCAGCTTCTTAAGTGTGACCACTCAGCAGACAAGTTAGGGCGGTCAGCAGGAACTGGCGTAGGCTTTGGGCCTGGCTTTAGTTTTGGGGCAGATGACTGCTTGTCTTTCATGGGGTAAAACTACATTACTTAATCCAATTAATTGTTCATATATTCATGAAATATATTATTCCCTAAGAATGGGCTTAGGCAGCGCCGTGTTTAGCTTGATATATAGCTGAGCAATGTCTTTTTCGACTGTGCTCGCCTCTTAAAGTGGCAGCCGCGATCTTCGTTTGGGGGGAGCGGTTGGAATGGCCTTGAGGTGCTTTAAGAATGCAAAGCAGCAAGGGGGCGGGGGTGTCGAAAGTGACCTACCCGGTCTGTGGTTTCGGTTTCGGAACGAGTTGAGGGGAGGGGGTGAAATAGAGGCTAGGTAGCTCACTGGACTTCTCTCTCATTGCTCACCCTCGCGTATAACCACTAGTGAATGCGCGGGCTGCTCTGAGCAAATCAACCGCGTAGCTTTCTGCTAATGCTTTCCCCTCGCTGGTTGGAGCAATGGTTGTACTGCCCTCTTTTCGGTCTCGCTTTACGTAGCCAGCAGAGACGAGCCCCCGAATGTAGGAGCGTCTAAGCGTCGGCGTAAACATGCCTTTACTGTCAAACTCCGAC
Source organism: uncultured Hymenobacter sp. (assembly GCF_964242765.1). NCBI lineage: Bacteria > Pseudomonadati > Bacteroidota > Cytophagia > Cytophagales > Hymenobacteraceae > Hymenobacter > uncultured Hymenobacter sp. The sequence goes on along the minus strand of NZ_CAXTBM010000002.1, from coordinate 105,494 downwards.
AGGCTTATGTAACTTGACCACCCGTTGCATAGCAAATAAAGCACGGATAGAAGTCGCATTTGTCCCGCTTTCAACCCCGCTTTTTTAGCTGCTGTTCGTTGGACTTTACTGCTTACCGCAACGTAAGATAGCGTTCGCGGTTCATTGAATGTCAACATGTTGAATGATTGATTAAGGAGGTTGAAATAAGTTTATTGTATGCCCTGCGCCTTATTGGTAGGCGGTCGTAGGGCAGGGTTTTACCCAGCTTTTGCCTAGTAGCTGTGCGTAGGTCTCTCGCTTGAAATATTAAGACGCTTGTGAACCTCTAAGGCTGTCTCCTAACACACACGCGATTTCTAATCTGTGCGCGGCAGCCAAGTCTTGTAGTACTTCTATCCCCCCTTTGGTCATAGTTGGAAGGCCATCTGATAAGACAATCAATTGACGCTCTCTTAGCAGGGCAATCGTATCGCTGAATTGCCTTGGCGCAGTCGTTGATGGACGGGCAAGTGACTCTAAAAGCAGAGTTGTTAAACCCAATTGCTGCTGGGCGGCGAAGGTTAACAGTAAAGTCACTGCGTCGCTCGGCAAGGAATGAAATATTGCTATGTCCTCTATGACATTGTAAAGTAAGGCACCCTTTAGTAAGGTGAAAAGACTTCTTTTGGCAAGTTTCATGGGAAGGATTTGAAAATTTGTGTTGAAAAGAAAATAAGACTGCGTAAAATGCGTAGTGCGTAATTTTTTTACGCAGTCTTATTTTTAGTACCCTGCTTATAAGACTTTATTCAACTTGTTGATATTTTGTGTTTTACAGAATCGGTTGTTCTGCCTGCACAAGTACTGAGCATTTAATGAGCAGCGTAGTGCGTAAAAAAAGGCTGCGTAATTTTTTTACGCACTACGCATTTTACGCAGTGCTTTTAAGCCAATTTCGCACCGTGCCTTCTGATACGCCCAGCTCCTCAGCTATTTTTCGATTGGATGCGCCTGTGGCGGCCATTGCGGCGGCGCGTTCCATTTTCTGCGTTTTCTGCTGTCGCTTCTCGTTTAATCCAACGGCCGGCTTGGGCATTCGCGCATACAGGGCCAGTGCATGGTGGCGGTACACATCGGCCAAGGTTAGAGCCGTGTTGAAATCAGCATCAGAGCAAACCAGCTCCCCCACAGGGACAGCACCTTCCTCGGCCGTCCGCAACAGGGTAAGCAGCATAGCCAGGCGAAAAGTGGACAGGCCCAACCGCTTGATAACACTGCCTACATCATCACCTTGCTCGGCCACTGCCGACGCTAGGGCCGTCGCGCCTGCTGCATCGAGGCGCTGCCATTGTGCCCGTGTCAGTTCGACGCTTACTGGCTGGTCAACCGCTGTTATCAACTGCGTGACATAGCCGCTCATCTCGTCAAAATGTTCCTTCAGGTGTCCGCGTCCGTTGTCTGGTGCTACGCTTCGCCACGTCTGCGTTGGAGCGAAGTAGTAGAACAGAAACCGGCTAAAAAGGCCATCTTCGGCGGAAGAAATAACGCCTCGCACCTGGTTGTAAGTCCCGGTCAAGACTATGCTCAAACAAGGGGCCGTCAGCTCGTAAAACTCACGCCCTGTTTTTCTCTGATAGGTGTAAGACTCGTGGTGGAAGGCTTTGCGTAGCAGGTCAGAGAAGTTGCCCCAATCCTGTTTCATAGAACCCCCAAGGGTATCCGCCTCAGTCTCGCAAACAATGCCTTGTCCGTCGTTCTCGGCAAGCGCTTTAATCAAGCCCGCTGCGCTGTTGTTGGCGGGTAAATAAAGCTGTCGAAAAGGCGGCGGCATGGGCGGCTCGGCGGATTTCGGCGCTAGCATTTCTTTCGCCTTGCTCGTGGTGCGCTGCTGCCGGGTGTACTGGTCCAACTCTACCTCGTATTGCCGCTGCGCCTCCCTGCTCTCATCGACGCGGGCCGCGTGAATGGGGTAGGCGAGTCGCCTCGCATAATTCAACCCGCCCTTGCCATTAGCAGCGGGTCCAATAATGAAGCAATACAGCGTTGCCCATACGAGAGCCCCATCGTACTTGCCGGTCAGCGTGGGGAAGCACCCCGACAATACAGCCAGCGCAGCGGTTAGCATAACGTCCCGTTCGTGGCCCTCGTGAAATGGGCTACAACATTTACCAAGCACCGATGGCAGTGCCGCATAGACGCTTGCCGGAATAGTGGGCGTGTGTAAAGGCTCCTGTGGTTGAGTTGCTTCTGTGGGAGCGACCCGTTCGTGGTAAGTAGCAGATGGCTCCCACGGCTTGCTATTATGCGCCGACCCTTCCCGCTGATAGATTCCGTGCACTATGCTGCGTATTTCAACGGCGGGGAAGTCCTCTTGGGCATAATTTCCCGCGTGGGCGTCTAAATCGGCTAAAGGCACTCCTTTTTCATTACAAAAGAAGGCCAAGGCAGCCAACCAAGCATTTCGGCCGCCCTTTAAAGGGAATGATCCGTGTCGGGCCTCATATTGAAGGAGGCACCAGGTCAGTGCATGTGTAGTAGTGTCAAAACCAGCAGTGGTCCGCGTAGTGGCGGTTTGCGGTGGTGCAGTATGAGTAGATGTTGCGGCTCTCATGGCCGAAGCATTAAGGGGCATATAGCTAGGAAGAAAAAGCAGTGGAAGAATTAGGCAGCGCAACGTGGAGCAAGCCAAGCAGTAGCATCGTGGCAGGCAAAGCAGGCGCGAGCAACGTCTTTCCCGCTTTTATCCGGTGTTAGCTCTGGCCCGTACTTGCTGCTCATGTAGTCGGCCACAATGGAGAAATTTTCCAAATGGCTTACGTTGGGGTCTATTTCTACCCACACCTTTAATCCGTCGCCACTAGGGCTAATAAAGGCCAGCACCACTGCGGACCCTAATTGCTCATCTGCCAATATTTTCTGCCGGCTCGCATCGGGGTCTGACAGATGGTCAAAGTCCAGCACCATGAGCCCAGAAGATGAAGCGAGATTCTCATTGGCGCGAGTAGGCCGGAAACTGCCGGCTGGCGTGGCATAATCTAGGCTCCGCTTTATTCGGTCGCGTGCTTCGCTGCCGGCTGGTTGCGACCGTAGTAGTCGGGTTTTGTCCGCCAAGTATGGCCCTCTGATAAGCTTCCAAAACTGCCCAGCCGTAATATCTTTATAAGGCTCCCGGCTGCTAATACCTCCTTTGAAGTAGCTGAATACGGGTTCAGCTACAGGTAATTTAACTACCTCAATCTTACGGATAGGAGGTCTAAACTCATTGGTTGCTGGCTCCCGTAGCCCCGCCAAACGCAAGGCAGGAAGCAGTTCATCTAGCGAAGCCGTGTAGCCGCTACGGCGTAAGGCTTCCGCCAACTCATCGTGCGTGGCGGACAAGCCCATAACATCATGAGCAAAGACGCTTGTAATCACGGCTGGCGTGAAGGTATAAGGCACCGCTACTTGCATGATGGCCGGCCCTCCTTTGGCTCTGGTGTGGCTATCATCACCCGTTGCAAATCTGCATCTCGGCGGGCCTGCTCCGTTTCCGGTTCATCGGGCCGTAAGTAGGCGCGTAGGCAGCTATCGAGCGTCTGCTCCGAAATGTAGAAACGTCGGCAAATGTTACGCCGGCCTACGTCGCTAAAAGACAGGAATGGAGCGCAGTCGAATAGCAGAAAAATCTTCGGGAATTCTGCGCGTGTCAGATGGTTAAGTCTTTGAGCTTTTGTATCTTTGGCTACTTGCCTGCCAGCATAGTAGCGATTTTGTGAGACCCCGCTGTTCGTATCCATCGAATCAGCGGGGTCTTTGTTTCTGACCGCGACGGGCATACTTGCGTCGCCCATCTGGTTGAATTTGAGCTTGGAGAGCCGACATAATATCTCCCCTTTTCAAACGCACTGAACGCCCTATTTTGAGGGCTCTGAGTTTGTTAACTTTAATCCACTCGTAAACAGTCTGCGGACGGACATTCAAGAGTTCCGCTCCCTCCTGAACCGTATACAGCAGTTCGTTCTTGTCTGCTTCGCTGGCAGCAGCGGCCTGCTCCGATAAGAGTAATTCATACTCCTCACGTGCAACTTGGCGGGAGCGCTTATCAATCTCCTCAAGTAGTGGAGCAAGCGCCTCCGCCCAACTTGAGGGCGAAGAATAAAAAGGTACGCTACCGAGGTTTGTCGGTGAAACGTTGCGATGGTGTGCTGTAGCACTCATAAACTTGGTTACTCCCTGCGTTAGTGCTAGAAAGTGATACAAGTTCTATAGGCTGGGACAAGCCATAAAATACAGGCCCGTTTCCGCTAATCGCTACCCGTTCAGGACTTTGTAAACCCGTTTGCAAACCCGTTTAGTTAACCGTTTGTCGTGTTTGTAATCGTATATTGTACTGTATGCTAATGAACTCCCTGCGTGCAGCTTCATCTATTTTCTTCTCATCGAACAGCCAACTATTCGTGGCTTGACGCGCTGCTAATCTCGCCTCTGCTGGCCCATCTGGGGTAAAGTTATTCGCAATCTTGACTCCATATAACAGCGCAATAGCCTGTACCAATTCGCTTTTCATTCCTTGGTCAGCAAACCGGTGCCATAACAATGTCTCAACCATCCCCCATATTTTGCTTGGTTTGGCTGGCCCTTTTGGCCTACGCTTTAGGTCAACAAATCCTACCTTAACTGCTAATGCGTGGCAATCTGCGGGAGTAATATTTCTGAAAAGCTTAGAAACCGCGTGTTCCGCGTAGTTCTCAGCTATGGGTGGGCGCTCTAATTCCAGTCTTTGCCCTGAAAGCAACTTGGTAATTTCAGGTCCCATATTTTGCTGACGTGCTTCAATGCGCCGCCGAACAACTTTTAAAGCATTGATAGCAACCTCGGCAGGTATAATAGGTGAACCTGGAATAGCAATACCAAAGCGACAGATGAGTAATCCGCTCCCCCCTTTGCTCTCGTTCCAACCTTGAAAAAACAACTCGCTATTTAAAACAGAGCCAAGTGTGATTACATGTCCACCACCTAATAGCTCCCGCAACGTTGAACTACTTAGGTATGTTGATATGGTGTCTACCGTGTTGGTTAATTGATCACAATCAATCTCGTCTGCTTGCTCTAGTATGTCAGCAAGACTGCTAACCAAAACAGGCCCACCTTTCACTATATCTTTAGTAAGACCGTAGAGAAATTTATCACTGTAAAGACTGACGCCATTAGAAATTACTTTGTTGTTATCGTCTATCCAGCATCCGATGATATAATCATCTTCATCACGAGGCAGTTTACTCCCTGTACCATTTGTTAGCTCATCCAGCCAACTTAACTCAAATAGCCGTTGCCAATTCTGGCAGTCTTCTGCTTCCTCGCCGAAATGACGAACTAACGCTGCTTCCTCTTCTGCAACAGCTTGGCGGCGTTGGGCAAATTCTTGATCGTAAGGAATCACGGGTTGCATATAAACATAGTGGCTAAATAGTTTCTTGCTCACCCCAAACGCGTGCGAAGTCGGCCAGTAACCGTTCGGGGGTTACCTGAATGTAGCGACGGAACGACTTAAAGTCCTTATGTCCAGTACTTTCCATAATAGTTTCCCAAGAAAGTCCCCCTTCCAGCGATAAGGTCACATAAGTACGACGACCCGTATGCGAGCTTATTAGCTCGTACTTCGGGTGGGTAGTGCTGGTGCGTTGGCTTCCCCGGTACTCTACTTGCTCAGTAGGGGTGTCAATGCCCGCCAGCCGGGCCACGTCTTTAATGTAGGCGTTCAGCTTTTGGTTAGAGATGGGGTGAATTTTACCCGCCCAAAGCTGAGCCAGCAGCGGCACAGCCCGGTTTCCCCGCAAGGGCACAGTTAACTTCCCGCTTGTCTTCTGTGAGGTTAATTGCAACCATTCTCCCTTCTGGTGTTCTGGTTTGAGCGCGGCCACGTCCGAAAATCGCAAACCGGTGTACGCGCTAATCAAGAACAGCGCGCGGGCATTCTCCAACCGCCTCGCGTCCGGCAGCATCGAGACGTTTACCGTTTCCAGTGCAGTCAGTTCGGTACGGGTGAGGGCCAGCACGTCGGGGTCACGGCGTGTCCAGCGCCAGCGTTTATAGTCTTGCAGTGGGTTGCGGCCCAACTCTTGCGCGTCGGCTAGGAAGTGCTTGAAGTGGGCTAGGTGCTTGGCAATGCTGTTGTCCACTAGGCGGGCCGTATCCAGTAGGTAAGCCGTGAAGTCGTGCCAGAATTGCAGCGTAAACCCTGCATACCCCAACGGTTGCCCGGTGACTTGCTCATACCGTTCCAGGTGGTTGTGAAGCGTCCCAAGCGCCTTTACGGTGTTAGGGCGGCGGGTGCGGGCGTGACGCTCTTTGTAAGCCAGCAGGTCAGGTAAGGGGCGCGGCAGCGCGGCGGGCGCTTCGGGGGCCGCTTCGGGCTCAATGACTTGCCGTAGAGCTTCGGGAGTAGGCAAGGTGCCGGCTGCGCGGCAGTCATTCCAGAACGCCAATAGCCGCTTGCTCATGCGGTCGTTGTTGACGTTCAGCGCCTCGTTGGCCCGCTTCACGTCGGGGTCAAGTGTTCGGCCTTTGGTGATGGCCCGTTGCACGTCCCCACCCGCCCAAAGCGCGGGCAAAATCTTGTCTCCGGTATAGATACGAATGCGCGGCTGTCCGTTCTGGGGGTTGAACCATATAAAAATTGCCGTTGGCTTTTCAGCTTTAGGTTCTTTCAGATGAAACGAAACAGTTGCCATATAGCAGAACATTTTATTGTCGCCATTAAGGTACGACAAAGAATGCTCTAGGGTACAACTTGGGGTACAGAAACACAGTAAAGAACAGTAAAACATTGAGCAAGAAGATGCTCACAACAAGCACAAATTGCCCTTATTGTGGCACAAGGGCACATTATAGCTAAATTCTTTATAAGTATTGTACGGTTATGGGTACTCCCGTCTCTGGTACTAAAAGGGCTTTCTACAGATGTAGAAAGCCCTTTTGCTTCAATGAAACATACCGTTTTCTGATGCTAAGCAATTAAACTTGCTCCCGAACACCAGTAAGGTCTTATCAGAAAACAGGAAGCCTTTTGTTTTTCTAACACACTCTTTGGAGCTAGGCTTGAGCAAGTTTACAAATCTGACAAAGCTTACTTACCCCAAGTTACCTACTGGTATCCGCCCACAGAAGCCTAATCTAAATCTGCTTGGGCAATAAAGGCAAATGCCATAGGGCCAGTCTGAATCGGGCAGCGCACGACACGCTTTTTGGCAATAGGCGCCGAATGAACTTGCTTTCTGGAAGGTATTCAACTAGCAACTAATCGTCTTTTCAGTGAGAATTTGCCAATACCAAAAAGCTATGCAGCAGCTAATCTGTAGGCATCCAAGAGCTAAACCATAGCAAAAAACTGCACAAAGCCTATGCATTATGCTTATAACATTATAGGCACAAGTATGGTATCTACAGCATTATCCTAACTTAGCACACAGAAGTTGGTAAAGTGCGACAGTATGATCAGGGGAGGCAGGACTTACTATAATCTTGTTGGCTTAGAGCTGGACACGCACTGGTTTATTGACTATTAGATGCGTGCTTTACACTCAACTATGTACGGATTTTGGGGTAACCGCCCAACGAAACTTGACCGGGAAGGACTACTTCATCAGCCAAACAACGCTTATATTTCGCTGAATAAGCTATAACCTTCATAATACTTTCACATTCATCTATCTCATGTCCAACCCAGGGGCACTTACTTGTTTGGTCATTGATGATGACACAATGAACCGGCTTACGCTGGAGCATTATATCGGCTTGACAGAATCTTTGCAGCTCGTAGCTTCTCTCAACGATGGGGCACAGGGCTTAAACTTTTTTCGGGCAGGCAACAAAGTGGATTTACTGTTTCTGGATGTCGAAATGCCAAACCTCAGTGGCTTGGAGCTTCTGCGGGTGCTCACCGACCCTCCAGAAGTTATTCTAGCCACTTCCTACGAGCATTTCGCCGTCGATGCTTTTGCGTTGCGCGTAACCGACTATCTGGTCAAGCCTTTCGATTATGCTCGGTTCAGCCAGGCCGTACAGCGCGTATTAGAGCGGCGTCCCACTTCAACTATGCAACCTCAGCCGCCTGCTCCGTCGGCACCAATGCCTTCTGACCTGTTTGTGAAGGTAAACAACCGCATGGTGCGCCTCAACTTTGATGAAGTACTCTACATTGAAGCGCTGTCCGACTACGTAACCATCGTCACGCTACGCCAGAAGCATATTGTGTATACCACCCTTAAGTCGTTTGCTGCTCGGTTGTCGTTCGATCATTTCGTGCGGGTGCATCGTTCCTATATTCTGAACATGAAGCACGTAGAGTCGATTGAGGACAACACGGCCCGGCTAGTAGGTGGTCATCAAATACCCATTGGCGTTTCGTATCAGGAAGCGTTTTTCAAAAACCTGAACCGATTTTAGGCAGCTATTGAAAGCAACAGTACTTCTCTCGTTTAAACAGAATATTGCTACACGATACCCTTGCCTAACCTACGGTTAGTTGCAGATCCGCGCATACTTGTTCTAGCAATTCACTAAGACGATAGGCTGCCACTTGGCGCGTTTCTGGCGAAGCATGCTGCTCTTCAAGGATGTGCAAATCGTCGAAGGCGGCTGCTACTTGAAACAATTTCAACGAAGATTTCAGCTTATGCGCTATTGTGGTTAAGGCCAACCAGTCTTTGGCAGCAGCAGCATCGGTTAGATCATTGGCTACCATGGGTATCTCCGTTAGAAATACGTTAATCATACGGCGCATGAATTCCTGGTTCCCGTGGGCGTTCCGTTCCAACTGGCTTAAGTCGAAGAGTGGAGCAGCCTGCAAGGCCTTACTAGTTGGCACTGGCGCCACCATTGGCGCACCAGGCACCAACGGCTGATTGTCGGTAAGGAAGAGCTGAGCTACTAGTTTGTGATAAAGATCAGCTTCTTCGAAAGGCTTGGTAAGGCAGTCGTTCATACCCGCCTGCAGGTACCGCTCCCGATCTGTGCGGAAGGCGTTGGCTGTAAGCGCAATTATTGGAATATCAGCCCGGGCTGCGTCTGGGCTCTGCCGGATGGCTTCCGTCACTTCCAGGCCGCTCATGCCAGGCATCTGAATGTCCATCAGTATCACGTCATAGTTACGCGTCTGGAATAAAGCCAAGGCATCGGGTCCATTCACGGCACTATCAACGGCAATACCCCAATTTTTGAGAATCAGGGTGGTAAGCTGACGATTGGTAGCACTGTCTTCGGCCAGTAGCACCCGAGTACCACGCAGGCGGTTATAGTCGGGGGCGGTGGGCAGGGGCGGCGCTTGCTGGTCGGGCGCTTTGGGTAGCGTAAGTGTAAAGGCAAACCAAGTACCCTGGCCTAATGTGCTAGACAACTCTAGTTCGCCACCTAGCTGCTGCACCAAGCTCCGACTAATCGTGAGGCCAAGCCCGGTTCCGCCGAAACGGCGGGAGGTGTCGGCGTACGCTTGCGTGAAATTTTCGAAAATCTGCTGCTGCTTGTCGGCCGGAATTCCGATGCCGGTGTCGCGCACCCAGAAGCGAATGGTAACGGCCGTGGCTGTATCGCGGAGCACGTCGCTGCCCAGCGTAACGCTGCCATGCTCCGTGAATTTGATGGCGTTGGAAAGCAAGTTGAGCAGCACTTGGTTGAGCCGATAGGGGTCGCTGAGCACTACAGGCTCGGCGAGGCTCAAAGGCTGAATATCAAAAATCAGATTCTTTTCAGTGGCCCGGTACGCCAAAGTTTGAGCTGCCGTGCGAATGGATTTGCTGAGGTCGAAAGGTATGTGTTCGAGTTCAAGCTTGCCTGCGGAGATTTTAGCCATATCCAATACATCGTTGAGGACGGCCAGCAGGTTGCGGCCCGAGGTCAGAATTGTATCTAAATATTGACGTTGCTGCGCATCGAGAGGCGTTTTAGCGAGCAGGCCCGCCATTCCAAGCACTCCATTCATGGGCGTGCGGATTTCATGGCTCATGTTGGCCAAGAAGTTTTCTTTGGCGCGGGCGTTTGTTTCGGCTTCGCGCTTGGCTCTACGCAAGGCCTGCTCGGCTTGCACCCGCTCGGTAATTACCTGCCCGTACGCCACCACGTACGGCTCTTTTCCTGGGTCATCCACTTTAAAATTGTTGAAAAGAATATAGTGCTGTTCGTCGTGCTGATTAACAAGCTTCATTACTCTCTGGCTATGCTTGCCAGCTTTGATTTCAGTTAGATACTGTAACACGCCCGCCCGCAGTTCGGGCGGTACTACTTGCGTAAGGTAGCAGCCAATAATAGCGGCAGCTGGCAGGCCCATCAGCTCTTCCACCGCCGGATTCACCGATAGCAGCCGGCCTTGCAGGTCATGCGTGCCAATGAGCGCCTGTGTATGAGCGAGCAAGTCGCGGTGCTGGATTGTGCTACGTTCCAGGGTCTGGCGGGCTTCTTTTATTTCGGTGATATCGGTGGCAATAGTGAGTACGTGTACTGTGCCATCGGGCTGGGGCAGCGGCAATTGATTGACCTGAAACCAAAGTACCCCGCCGTCGGCTAGGGGGCAAGAACACTCCTGCGCAATAGGCTGTTGAGTGTGCAGCACTTCGCGATATACCGGCTCCCATTCGCGCAGCTCAACAATCCCATTCAAGTTCAACTGCGGCGTCGCATGGTGGCTGCGGGCCGCCAACTCGTTGAAGGACCGGTTATGAAAAATAAGCTGCCCCTGCGCATCGCGCACATAAATGATGTGCGGGCTGGCATCCGTAATTTGCTGAATAAGGGATGGTTGGGCACTGGCTATCGATTTGTTTCGGCGGCTAAGCACCTCGGCAGCTAATTGCTCGGTGATATCAAGCCCATAGCCCAATAGTAGCGGCGTCTCACCAACGAGCCGGGCCATAGGCTTGAAATAGCGCCGATGGCCACGTGGGCTCTCGGGATGAGACGTAATATCTTCCCAGGCAACGCTGTGCTGTTCCCGCAAGGCTTCATCGAACACGCGGCGACGCTGCTCAGCGAGTGCCACCGGAAAGTTATAACGCTGGCAATAATCCAGTACTGTATGGCCAACCAGCCAGGTGCGAGCTGCCTCGTTGGGCACAGCCTGCCGATTAGCATATACGTATCGAAAACAATGATCCAAAACCACCACCTCAACGGGTAGCTCCTGAAGAATATTAGCGTAAAAGTCGCGCTGAGCATGCATCTGTTGTTCTCGTTGCTGGGCAGCTGCCAATTCCCGCTTTAGCTCTTCCACTTGCCCGTCGGGAGCAGGTTGCCCTGATTGTCCGGCGGTGAAAAGTGGAACTGAGGAAGCAGATAGTTTCATAAAGAAGCACAGCTCGATTTTTATAACTTCACTAAGATAATATCTACACAGCGGCATCCCAGAAGGGCTAGCTGAACTATACGGCCTAGCCGCCAAGCACCCCACCTTACTCGGCCAGTACAACTATGTTTAGCGTAGCGTAAAGCTTTACATATTCCTATCGATACCTGTCTGTAAATACCAGTTCCCTGATTCAGGAAGCTTTTTCCCTCCTTTCGGAAGCGCTATTGTTGTTTCGGCGAAACATACCAGCGCAGCAGTGGCACTAGTATAATTACAGGTATTGGCGATACAATAAAGTCGATTAGGCGACGACCCAGCCGGTAGGCCCAGACTGCGTCGCCCGCTAGCTTACCTCCTACCAGCAGTAGTCCACATGCCACAAATACGGCTGCGTATAACAGACAGGCCCATCGCATTCGGTGCCCACCGCGAGGCAATAGCAGACGCAGTAGCAGCAGGCAAGTGCTCGTATAAAGTAGACTATACGTAAGCATGGTAGGCAGACTGCGCCTGGTTACTTGCCCGCTTACCCCACGTTGTATGGCAGCCAATTGATCGGTTAGGCCTAGGGTGTCAAAAAGCTTTTGCCAGCCCGCGTTCAGCGCACCAAACACCGCTAAATCATACGTGCCAAACCAAAAGAGCAGGAGCACTAAACCCGCTACAGCTACGGCTCGCACCAAATTGTTCACAACCCGTCGGCGGCTGGGCGATAAAGAAAAAGCAGGTTTTACCAACTCAGGCATGCATACTTAAGCTTTGAGAGCTATAGCTGCGGCAGGCAAAGCCAAGCGCCGAGCCCATAGCATCCAGAGTAAAAATATGCAACCGTATACCACAAACGTGAACGTATAATGGTGGTTGAAATCCACTGTGCGATAGGAATAGAGGTAGTTGACGGCTAGGGCGGCCACGCGCACCACGTTCAATAAGTAGATGGCCAGAATGCCCGCCGGAATAAACCACAGCTTATGTTTCACTGGCCCCGGATACGCCAACACAAAGCCCATAAATAAGGCATAGAGTACCAGTCCGTTGCAAGAATCTCCGACATACACCGCCACCTGCTGGCCCATGAGTAGCGTAGTGGATTTATAGGTGGCAATGCTGGCCGGAAAGCCCAGCGCACGTAGCAGGGCCACGGCCGCAGCGGCTATATTGTCGGAAAGCAGGGCGTTGAGTTGCCCATCAGGCAACACCCAGTACTCGTACGTGAAAAACCAGATCAAGTAGAGGACCACTGCTAGTACCAAAAAACGACGCAAAGAACGGACCGGTAGCGGAGCAATAGAAGTGGTCATACAGTTGGGAGGAGTGTTTTTGAAGCGAATGAGTGCGTTGCCCTAAGATAACATCTATATCGTACGGACGTAGCCAATCAGACTTGAAACGTGCCAAGTGGAATCGGAAGAAGCTACGTGCTTTCTTTCACGTTGGACTTTGTCTCCTAACATTCTCCTTGCCAGTCGAAGCCGCTTGATTCTTTACCTTTATTGCCATCCTCCTACTCAGCTACTGCGTATGCTTTCGCCTGCCACCACCTCTCTCCCCGACTATCAGCAAAAAATCAAGCAAGTATTCGCCGAAGTTGGAAAAGTAGTGGTAGGCCAGCATTACATGGTTGGGCGCCTGCTGATTGGCTTATTCACGGGCGGCCACATTCTGCTTGAAGGCGTGCCTGGCCTAGCCAAAACCCTTACTATCAGCACCTTATCCAAGGTCCTGCATCTGGACTTTCAGCGCGTGCAATTCACCCCCGACTTGCTACCTTCTGACTTGGTGGGCACCATGATTTACAATCAGAATCAGTCGGTGTTCGAAGTAAAAAAGGGGCCGATTTTCTCTAACCTCGTCCTGGCCGACGAAATCAATCGCTCGCCGGCCAAAGTACAGAGTGCCCTGCTGGAGGCTATGCAGGAAAAACAGGTGACAATCGGCGAAACTACCTATCCGCTTGATCTACCTTTTCTGGTGCTGGCCACGCAGAACCCGGTGGAGCAGGAAGGCACTTATCCTTTGCCCGAAGCCCAGGTCGACCGATTTATGATGAAGGTGTTTGTGGATTACCTGAAAAAGACCGACGAGCTGGAAGTAATGCGCCGGATGGCCAATATGAGTTATGTTGGCGAGGTCAATCCCATTTTAACCAAAGAAGACATCTTTGGCATTCGGCAGCAAATCAATCAGGTTCAAATTTCAGAAACGCTCGAGAAATACATTATCGAGCTGGTGTTTGCCACCCGCAAGCCCACCGACTACGACCTCCCGCAGTTTCAGCAGTATGTGCAGTTCGGAGTAAGCCCACGGGCCAGTATTGCGCTGCATCGAGCAGCCAAAGCCGTTGCTTATTTCGATGAGCGCGACTATGTGCTTCCCGAAGACATAAAAGATGTAGCCGCCGACGTGTTAAACCACCGCATTCTGCTAACCTATGAAGCCGAAGCCGATGGTATCCGCACCCAAGACTTTATTGAAGCCATCCTCGGCAAGGTACCTATCAGTTGATGGATACGCCCCTGAAAGCAGCCTAACAGTGCTTATTGCGCGGCGGTGGCAAAACCTGAGGCGTGCGTGCTTACCGTAACAGGAACAGCAGGCAATGCGCCACGGGCAACAGGCAGTTGAAAACTTTGCCGTGGCAACACCATCATGTTAGTTGCTCGTTTTTTGACGGCACGATTTGCTGCGCTATAGCTGGTGACTCGCCCCACTATCAGCAGTAGAAATAGAACGGCTGTCAGTAGCCATAGCCCCGACGACTCGGGCCGACTAGGCGCTGCAACACGAGATGATAATGGCAAGCTGGTAGGAGACTGTATCCGGACGACCATAAAATATACTAGCTATCAAAACCCTCAATCAAAGCAGCAAGGGTGATTAGTAAGTTGAACTTGACTGCACTTCCAACGAATTCAAGTTTGTTCCTCTTTAGACAGCACAACCATAAAAAAGGCTGCTATACATATCTCTTATTTTCAGTACACAACGGGCGGGTCGCTCGTTGTCTTGTTGCCATTCTGTAGATACCCCCCGCACCAACGCCTGATTTTAGAAATCGGGCTGGGCAGCTACACGGGCCCGACGTGGTCCAAAGAGGTGCTGCCAATGCTTAACAAAGTTATTTTGAATGCGCCGCAGGCCACGCCCGCGCTCCGATAGCCGGTGCGTAGGCACCCGATATTCGGGGCGCCGCTCGCGCAACCCCTCCCCTTTTGAGCTTGGCGCCGGCACTTCCACTACTTTATAACCACCGGACGGCGCAACAACTGCCCCTTTATTCGAATGTTGCTGCGCTGCTATGGGCGCCACCACGGTGGTTGGTGGCTCCACCTGCACTGCACTATCAGTAGGCACGGTTAATAATTTTTCAGTTAAAGACACTGCGCTCAGAGGCAGTAAGTCGGTTGGAGTACTGGTATTTGCAGAGGCTACTAGTTGGGGTTGCGAGGCAGAATAGGAAGTTAAGTTCTGGCCTTTGATCCTAGGCAAGGGCAGTATTTTTTTTGTCTTGCTCGCCGGCTTATCAACCAAGCTGGCTACTTGCCTGGGAGTGTGGCGAAAAGCCAGCGCCTGCGTCGATGAGCGAGGTATTGTGTACGCCATTCCCTCGTTGGCGGACAGTTGGCTGTGCAGGCTGGCCATCCGGGTTTTAGCAGCCGTTTCGGTAGTGGGCGGCGGTGGGCTAACCGTTGCCGGCCGGGGTAGCAGCCACCCAACAGTTACTCCCACCAAACCTACAAGGGGAAGCACTAGCAGGAGCGGCACTGGCCGGGGGGCGCTCGGCAGTGCCGACAAATGACCTTCTATTCCAGCCCAAACATGGCTGGAAGGCAGCAGGTCGAAGTCACTGAACGTGTCGCGCAGCGACTCGTCCAGACGGTCGTCATCAGTTTCCTGAATCATAGTCGGATGTAGTTATTCTGCCGGTGGTAGAGTTGCAGCAAATGTTTGCGGGCTTTACTAAGTTGAGCTTTCGAGGTACTCTCTTGAATATGTAGCAGCTCACTGATTTCGCGGTGAGAATAGCCATCGACAGCGTATAAAAGCAACACCAAACGGCAACCGTCGGGGAGTTGCTCCATCAGCGCTAGTACTTCCGCCACATTTAATTGGTCGAGGGCGGAAGCATCAGCGGCTGGCGGATCGGCTATGTCGTCGAGCGAGGCGCCTTGGGTTTGGCGACGCATTCGGCCGCTTTGCCAATGGTTGATGGCGGTGGTTACGACGATGCGGCGGATCCAGCCTTCGAGCGTGCCTTCCGCCCGAAACTCGCTTAAGTAGGTGAAAACTTTAACGAAGGCATCCTGCAAAATGTCTTCGGCTTCTGGTAAGGTGCGCGCGTACCGGCGAGCCACTCCCAGCATTCGGCCAGCATAACGGGCATACAACGCCCGTTGAGCGGCTGGTTCGCGGCGGGAGCAGCGGGCAAGCAGGGCGTCGAGGTCGGAAGGAGCCGGCATGCAAGAATTTTTCGCCCCTGTAGTCGTGGTTGGGAACATCAAGCAGACAAGCTGGCCCTAAAAAAGGCTGCCGACTTATCTGACTTTATTTTCAAGCTTCGATGTGGATTTTGATTGATGAGTATAAGCCATAATACCAAGAGAAAAAATAGCCAACCATTGATTGTTAAGACTTTGCTAGAGTTCTGCATTCCCTTCCGAGCAACTGCTATTCATTAATTACTTGCATTATAATAAAAAAGCCGCTCCCAAAATGGAAGCGGCCTCTTCGAAAACAGTGGAAAATAAGAGGTTAATTCTGCTTAACAAACTTGCGTACAATACGGCCAGCGGGCGTGGTAACTTCCATGTGATAGAGGCCAGCGGGCAGCTCACTCGCATCAAGTACGGCGGTGCCATTGGCAGCAGCGCCCTGCAACACGGGTCGGCCTAGCTGGTCTAGTACCCGGTAGCTTGCGTTGCGGCTAGGTACTTTCAGGTTTAGCTCCGAGCGAGTTGGGTTAGGATACAGGCCGATTTCTATACCGGCTGCTGCTTTTGCGGCCAACGGTGGGTTCGGGTTGATGCGCGACAGCATGCTGGCCGGAATGTTGCCTCTAGTGTTGTTGGGGCCGCCAAACCGTACGTTCATCACCTTGTCGCCGCCGCCATCGAAGTAGGCCACGGTGATGGCATGCTTACCCGCTTTCAACCCGATGGTACCGGTTTTCTCATCTACCCCGTGCGACCCGTTGTTGTTAACAACCAACTGCGAACCAATGAAGATCTGGGAGCCGTCGTCGGAAGCGCTTAGGAACTGATACAGGCCGTCGGCAGGAACATCGATATACCCTTGGAAGCGGAGTGCAAAATTACTTTGACGCAAGATGGGAGCGTAGCTGATTTCAGAGGCAACACCTGAACGAGTAGGCGTCAGCGCCGCGAAGTTGGGCAGGGTGGTGAAGTTGCCTTCGTAGTAGCTGTACTCTATTCCTGAGAGGGTATGCGGTGGGTTTTCGGGAGCACGCAAGGTTGCCTGAGGAGCGCAGTTAGTAACCTTTAGTGAAGCCCAGTTGCCGGCTGGCCACATAACCTTAGCCCAGTCTGCAATTTCATTGAGCAAGCTACAATCAACTCCAGCGCGCCGCATCTGCGGAATCATGTACCACACTTTGTCGGCAGAGTTGCCGCCGCCAGCCGGCGGAATTACGGGCACGTAGTTGGTTGGCGAGGCATCGAAGGGGTCGAAGCTGCGTACATACTGCGAAGCCGGATACGAGCGGCTCTTGGCAAACCAGGTGCGCACGTAAGCTTCTAAAATATCCTTTTTCGTGCCAGGGCTTACATGCTCCCACAAGTTCTCCTGGATGTCTTCTATGAGTACGGTAGGAGCGTGGTTGCGCATTAAGTTCCAGCCATCAAAAGGCCGGTCAGGGCCAACCCCATTGTCGGCTTGCTGCGCTGCTTTCACCACAATCAGCAGCATCCGAGACAGTTCCGAAATCCGGTCGTTGCTGGCCAGGTTCAGATCCTTCACCAAGCCGTACAAGTAGCCCCAGTCCACAGGATAGAATCCGTTGGCGTGGCGGTTACCGCTGCTCAGTACCATTTGCGTATGATACCACGCATTGGAAGCATACACATTGTTAACGGCCTTGTTGTTGTGCGACAAGTCGTCGCGGCCAAACGGGATATTCAAGCGCTGAGGCGACGTTTCGAATACGTGGCGTACTAGGCCAGGCCACGTACGGGCTTCGCTCCGGTTGCCGTACAACGCTGGGCCGAGGCCTTCCAGGTTGAACTCCTGCATCAATTCCCAGAATTTGACAGTCTGCCACAAGGCGGTAGAGTACACTTTCAGAGCGTGTTCCCGATTCCAGTTCGTACCGTGTGCTACGCGCGGCACCAGGAACATATTGCGCTCTTGCTGCCAATCCGACATGTCGGTTTGCATACCGGGGGCATAAATGCCGCCTAACTTATAGGCTTGGTTCCCGGCGGCTATGCGCTGGCGCAGGTTGATGCTGGAGTTGCCAGTACCCTGCCCATTATACATTTTGTTTAGGTTGGAATTGGTGAAGTCGGTGCCCCACGCATCTTTCGGGTGGATGATAGGCAACCAATGCTTCCAATCCAGAAACTGCATGGCAACTGGAATTTCCCGGATGTTGAGCGTACCGCTGGTAGCAATGGCCGCCTCATTAACGCCATTCGGGAATATGTAAGGCAAAGTCTCGGCGTCGGTGTCGAGTACGGCATCGATGCCGGCACCTGCTGCCCATTCCACCAGTGGCCGAGAATCTTGACCTGGGCCAGGCTGATAAGGAGGATTCCAGGGCCGAGCCGTAGCCGGAGCTGGAGCCGTGAGGGTACGGATGTAAGAAGCAATTTGCTCGGCCTGCGTTACACTCAGCCCGTGGTACTTAGCGCGCTCAATAATAGAGCGGTTGGAATAGTTGAAGTACTTTAAATCGCGGCCGTCCTGCGCGTGGCAGTCGCTGCACTTCGCTTGCAGTACGCGTGCATTTGGCAAGTAAGACTCGTTGAGCGACGCATTTCTCCAAAGCTGCTGGCCGGCCGCTATATCTGATGCGCCCGAACGAGGAGCCTGCCAGGAAGCGGGATTTTCGTCGGCGAAGGAACTAGCTGGCATCAAGCGCGTTCCGGTGGCATCTAAGAAGTTGAGCCGTACAATACGATAACCGATAGTTACGCCATCAGACTGATTGAAGCGGAAACTGATTTGGTTGGCACCATCGAATACTGCGCCGTCTGGCAACGCCAGCTTCAGCTTGATGGTGTTGTGTCCGCCGCCGATACCGCCGTAGCTTTTGCCAGGCTCAGCAACGTCGCAAGTGTTGTTGTTGAGATTAATCCAGGCGCCGTTGTTGATGCGGACGCTGGCCTTATCGTCATAAGAGAGGTTGTTGGCTTGGAGCCACAAACTGGTGGCAGTATTGCCGGATGGTACTGTTACGCTTACAGTCTGGGTAACGCCTTGCGCACCTAGAACTTCGATTGGGAGAGTCAGCGTCTGAGCTCGAGTGACAACAGCGAAAACGAGTAAACACGCTGTCAGCCATAGTTTTTTCTGGGTGTCCGCTACAGCGTGAAGTTTGCTGTAGCACCGAGTACGTAAGTGAGTAGAAACTTGCATACAAAAGTTTAAAAGGCCTGAAAACAACTTTGATTCCTCAATACAATGCCATTCCTACTGGCATCTTGAAAGAAAGGTATACAGGCATTTGCACAAAATCTATAAAATCAACTAAAATTGAACTAAACTTATCTTATAGTACAATAACTAAACGCACTTATTATGATTTTACCTAGTAAAACAGCTTCTATATGGAAATGCTGCCTTTTTCGTTATCTTATAATAATTACATATGAATTTTGTTTTGAGCCTTCTGAATGACTTATTATACAATTAAAGACAAGTCTTAGTTGCATATGCTTGTACATTTAACCTTAAACTTCTCATGGCAATACATTCTTCGCTTTTTATATTTATTCACTATGAAATCCCTAGATACAATGTTTAATAAATCTTAATTTACTTTAATAAGTTATAAAATTTAATGATCATCAAATTTTATATTCAATAGGCATATCATGAATAATCAACACTTTAAGAAATTTAACTCGTAGTACTACCGAAAAAATAGACAAATCCTTATATTGCTTGTATTAGTTCTAACTCCTAGGAATTATATAAGCAAGTACTTGTAATGAGCACACTTGGCTAGTTTTCTTATAGGAATACAGGGTGTAGCCCATTTCAAACCAGATGTGGGGCAGGCGTATCATCAAGGTTAGCGGTACGCCATCGGTGAAAGCAGGAAAGCAAACGTGCAATGCGTGCTTCCCACGCAGAGGTTTCTCGGCTGCTACCGTACTTTTGAGTTGTGCTTACTACCCGCCTTCAAAAAGCCTTGCGCGGCCTGCTGCGCCTTGCTCAAAATCCGTGGCTCCTCAACCACGTACTAGCCGCCGATGAAACTACTTGGCAGCAGCAGGCACTGGCTCATACTAAGTACAGCCTAACCTCCAATGGCTTGCCAGCGGTGCGCCTCACCCATTTTCTGTCGTCAGCCAACCAAACGGTCCGGCCTTTTGCCTTCCGTGATGGTGGCTCGCTCCCCACAGATTTACTCTTGCTTCGCGCGGTGGCGAGCCGCGTAGTGGATTGTCGCTACTTCGAAATAGGAACGTGGCGCGGTGAGAGTGCCGCCAATGTAGCGGAAGTGGCCACCTCCGTCTACACCCTCAATCTATCGGCAGAAGAAATGCGCGCTATGGGCTTGAGTGAACGGTACATAGAGTTGCACGGTTTTTTTTCGAGACCCTTGGCGAATGTCACGCACCTGTACGGCAACTCTGCCACTTTCGATATAGCGCCGCTAGGGCATTTTGATGTAGTGTTTATTGATGGTGATCATCGCTACGAAGCCGTACGCACCGATACGCGGCGCGTATTCGAGCATTTGGTTGGGCCTAACACGGTAGTGGTCTGGCACGATGCCAGCCGACAGCCGGGCCAGCCCCGCTGGGAAGTGCTTACCGGCATTCTCGATGGATTGCCAGCCACGGCTTCAGGTCAACTGGTACAAGTGGAAAATACGCTCTGCGCTCTTTATTCGCCTGTTCCGCTCCCCACCCATACACTAAATCTGCTGGCTGATCCTGTTCCTTGTTTCGAAGTAACAATACGGGTTGGGCAAGAGCCTAAATCCCTGTTCCCACAATAAGCCTTACTGCTACGCAGCCGCAGCACCCGCGCTACACCTCAAGCTCTATCCTGTCGCACTATAGATAGAAGTTTCACTATAAACTAAACGGCTAAAGAAGCGGTGCTTACGACTTTCGCCGGGCTGCGCTCCAGAGGTAGGTTAGATCAGTGAGGTTTGGCATAAAGGCCCAGGGAGCAGTTCCCGTTGCCCGATAAAAATGGTAGAGCAAAAACGCTGTGGATGCGCAGTAGGATAGTGTGCTGGCCAGCGCCGCTCCGTGAATACCAAAGTGGGGAATCAGTAATGTACAGGCCACCAGCGTTACCAGCAACCCCACTCCAGACGCCGTATTATTGATACGGTAGCGCGCAAGGCCTGCAAAATAGCTGCTACACAAAATCTGGAGAGCCATTACTACACCGCCTGGCGCCAAGAAGAGAATTACGGGACGAGCCGCGCTAAACTCTGGTCCAAATATCGCCCCTAGCACGGCGGGCGGGAGTAAAGCCAGAAATCCGACGGCAATAGCGGTACCAAGCACCGCAAGCCGCGATACGCGCAAGGTGCTAGCCAGTATGGCCTCTTTACCGGCATGCACCAAATCTACGTATTGCACCAAGGCTGTACTACGCGGAATCAGCCAGATAGCCTCCGTCAGCGCTACTCCCACCGAAAGAATGCCCACGGCACGGGCATCAGCAAAATGAGCCACGAAGTAGTAACTAAGTCGGTAATTAGCGAAGGCCAGGATGTTGGAAAAATGGGCTCCTCGGCTGTGGCGTCCTAGCTCGCGCATAGTAGCCTGCAGCCGCCGGCCGCCACTTGGCCGGTCAGGCAACTTGACCAAGGCCCACACGCTCACCAACACAGGCAAACCATAAGCCAGGTAGGCGGCATAATAATAAGCAGGAACAACCCGCCAGTGCAGGCCCGCAAAAGCCCCTACTAGCCCGCCGGCCAACAGGGCCACCTGCGCCACCGAAAGACCGTTGTAGAGAACTTCCTGACGGCGCCCGAGCAGTAAGGCTGTATTGATGGAGAGAAAAGCTTGCAACAGCGCCAACGCCAACAAATGACCGAGGTAGGAGGCTGGCACCTCACGCACTAGCGCCACCAGCCCCGTGCCTACCAAGCATACAACCAGGGCCCACCCATAAGCAGGGAACAGCAGATGCCACAAGTTGCGACGCGGTACCAAGTAAATCAGCGACGAACCTCCCAACAAACCAATGAAGAGGAGCAGTGCTGCACAGTCTGTTATAAATAAACTTACCGCTCCCCGCCCCGCTGCCCCTAAATAGCGCGCTGTCAACCATACTACCCCAAAACTTAGCAATGCTGTGGCTAAGCGAGTAGTGAAATTATGGATGATACGACGAAGCATTCAAAGAAATAAAATAAGTATAAGATGCCTCAACACAAGAACTGCTATGGGCTACACACGCCATACACAGTTTGCACCTTCTTAAGCATAAGACAAAGTAGCAGCGTAATCTATAGATATTCGCCGCGTTACTCCACTATGGCGTTACTCCTTATTTGCAATCTGCTGGTATACCCGCCGGAATGCCGCCCCAACGGCCGGGTAGCCAAACCGGGCCACGGCAGCAGCCCGCAGAGCAGCAGCATCGAAACTACTGGCTGGGCCTTGCAAAACGGTTAGTAGAGCTTGGGCTAAGGCTTCTTCGTTTCCAGCGGGCACGAGCAAGCCTTTAGAACCATCACTAGGCAGCAGTTCAGGCACCCCGTTTACAGCAGTAGCTACAGCCGGCAATCCGCTGGCTTGGGCCTCGATAAGCACACAAGGCAAATTTTCGTAGTTGGAAAACAGCACAAAGGCTTGAGCCCGCTGCATTTCCTTGGCTACTTCAACGGAACTTAGCTTGCCCAGAAACTCTACTGTACCATCGGCCAGCAACCCCAGATCGGTTGCCAGTTGGTGCATCTGGTTCTCGGCCGCACCATACCCAGCAATCCGGAGATGAATGCCCAGTGTAGGATGCTCGGTACGTAACCGTGCTATGGTGCGTAAGATACCGCTCAGGTTTTTGGCTTGCTCGTTGAAAGCGGCAACATTAAGCAGTCCTTGGCGTGTCTCTAGCTTGTCGGGCAAGTGAAATAAGTCGGTATCTACTACATTAGGAATAACAACCGTGCGGGTATTATGGCCTCCCAGCCGGGCTAGCGCCCGACGCAAATCTTCCGACACCGGTGTGAAGGCGGCAGCCTGGCGGACCAGCAGTGCTGCCACTCGTCCTCGCAGCCACCCTAACCGCCACGCATTGGTGGGCAAAAAGATGGTCGAGTGTTCGGTAATCAGATATGGGGTACGCTGCCACCATTTCAGCCACAACGCTACCGCCCCCGTTCGCAACAGAACATGAGCATGCACGATATCTTGCTTTTGTCCACCCCAATACTGCCGTACTGCCCACATTCCCCTTGTGATACACACGAGCCACAAGAGCAACTTCAAGACTCGGTCGAGCCACGCCCAGCCCGTGAGGCGGGCTCTATAATAATAGCGCCATGTGGGCACAGCACCACTCAGACTTACATCTGCATCAATAAGTGAAGGAAGAGGACCGCGCGCCACCACGGCAACTACCACTGCATTCTGAGTTTGTAGCGGCTCTTCATCGGGTGAAGCCTGCGCAATGGCGGCTATATGCCGGGCTACAAAGTCGCCGTCCTGATCATCGTAGCGGTTGGGGTACCACTTGGGCAGGTGCAGAACACGAAGCTTCATGCAAGTAGTAATAAAGTAAGTAACCTCGCACCCGAAAGCATAGAGGGGCCGCGCAATGACGACTCACAAAGTGCGCAAGCTAGTTATTTCGGGTTGGCTGAGCGGGCACCAATACAGGGAAAGTTCCTCTGCTTAGAAACGTAAAAAGCCTGCCCCAGCAGAGGCAGGCTTTTCAACCCTCTTCTCTAATTAACTAAAAACTTATTTCGTTACTACAAAGCGTACTGCCTGCGTGGTTTCACCGGTCGTAACCGAAGCCACATACAAGCCCGCCTTCAACGAAGTGGGCAGTTCAACATTCTGCACGCCGATGCTCAGCTTCTGTCCGTCGCGCACTACCGCTACAATACGGCCTGTTATGTCGAGCACGCGCACTGTCACAACGCTAGCACTCTTCAACTCAAATGTCAGCTTAGCGGCCCCTTCTGTTGGGTTTGGTGCTACGCTTAAACTCTGCACGTTTTCTTTAGCAGCTTTGTTGGCAAGCGTTTGAGTGGGGACGTTGTAGCAAGTAATGTTAGGGTTGAAGTTGGTCCAGCCAGCCGCCCAGTTAGCTGTTCCAGCTGGGCCGAAAGCGCCCCGATAGACTACGTTATCGAAGAACCCACCCGCTAGTTTAGCATCAGTGAAAGAAGCACCCGAAACCAATGGTGAAGCAGCAGGCAGCAAATAGTTGGGCGAAAAGTTCTGCTGAAACACAAAATTGTCGGCATTCAAGCCCAGGGCACTAGCATTAGACAAGGTTGTGTTACCATTGTTTAGCCAGAATCCTTGCACATCGTACGTGCCTCCTGTTTGCTGTGTGTAAGGATTGCTTATGCCAGCCAATACGTTGTTTTTCAACACCAACGCCCCATTCGTGGCATTTGCCTGCGCGGCAGAGCCATCTAAGGTCAAACCTTCGGGCCAGCCAGTCAGAACTGAGTTGAAAATTGAAATACTTGTGTTGCGACGCAGGTGCATCGAACGGGTGAAGTTGGCCGTTGCCCCAATGGGGTTAGGTAGAATGGCCGTGATATTAGAAAATACCGGTGCCGTGCGGGGTGTCAACGTCGAACCGGCCGCGTCGTTATCGGATTCAAAAGCCGTCGAGCCCGATACATCGGCCGCATTGGGGTTGCGCACTACAAGGCCATATTGCACCCGCCCTGAGAATCCGAAGTCGGTATCAAAATCGTCATCGGTTGCGGCTATGGCAACCAAGTGTTTGGCATTAACCGTACCGCCAAACCACTCAAATGAATCGTCCCCGCTGTTCGATACCTGCACGTAGTCGATAGTAGTACCTGCTCCTACGCCACCCAAGGTCAAGCCGTTGATTTCGGAATTAGGCTGAAAGGCAATACCCGGATACTCGATGCGCACATAGCGCAACGTACCAGAGTTGTCGTTCGCATCGGTGCCCCCGTACACGGCTTGTACCCCACCCTCAATATTGGGCGTACCAGCTTGGTTAACTGGAGCCCGACCACACAGGATTAGTCCCCCCCAGTCGCCGCGGGCACGTGCGCCGGCAGCCTCATTGGAGGTGAAAACGATAGGCTGAGCCGCCGTACCATTGGCCTCAATGCGGGCTCCTTGCTTGATGATAAGTGCCCCCTTGCTTGCTTTGTCACCTTTGATGATAGTACCTGGTTGAATAGTGAGCACTGCGCCACTTTCCACATACACAAATCCACTAAGTAAATACACATTCGTGTTAGACCAAGTAGTGCTGGCGGTGATGCTACCCGATACGGTAATCGGAGTTGGTGTGGCAGGGCATACAGTTTGTGCCACGGCGGTCTGAACGGGTTGCAGGGCAATAACTGCACAAGCCAACAATGCAGGGAGTAACAACTTTTTCATGAGAGTATGTAGAGGTGAATAAAAGGGGCAGTTCAGTCAAACAAAAGTCTCAAATCAATACGCGCACAGCAGCAAGTAGACGTTATGAATTTGTTAGGAGCACGTTACTTTATCAATTAAAAGTTGTAGGTCAGGCCAAGCGTAGAGTACGTTCCCCGGCGGTAACTGGAAAAGGACACTCGCGGCTCATTCCGGTCAACTGTACCGTTGCGGTCCAGGTCGTAGTAGGTGCGGTACCGCTGGTTGAACAGATCCTGCACCCCTGCCCGCAATTGTAGATGGCTGCCTAACCCCTTGGTCACGGCAATGTCCACTACATGGCGCGGCATTTCAATAGCCGAAAAGTTCTGTGTTTGGTCGCCTACGAAGGCGATGCGCTGACCTACCACGTTGTACTGGGCCGATATTTGCAATTTTTGGTCGTCATCTTGGAAAAACAGGCCCGTATTGACTACGTAAGGTGCTTGTCCTTGCAGGGGCCGATCAAACAGGGCAAAGCCTACGTTTTGAGGCGTTTCAGGCAAATTAACTCGGCTCCGAATGAGCGAAGCATTTAACACGACGCCAAATTTTTGCAGGAAGGTATTCTCGGTTAAGTCTACAAAGCCTTTGCGGGCTTCAATTTCCACACCCACATCATAAGCCTTGTCGGCATTCTGATAAGTCAAATACAACTGAGACGTTCCCACTGATTGCGTGGTCTGCTCGATAGCATCGCGGAATTGCTTGTAAAAGACACCAATAGAAAGCATCTCAGAGCGCGTCGGGTAAAATTCATAGCGCATGTCAGCGTTATAAATAGTGGCCGTCTTCAGATCCGAGTTACCCGTGATAATGGCATTATTGGTGAAATCGAAGTACGAGAACTGCGCAATTTCCCGAAACTCGGGCCGGTTTACACTCACGCTGCCTCCCGCACGTAGCAAGCTGCGCTCCGTGAAGTTATAAGTAGCGTTTATCGACGGTAGTGGAATCGTTTTGATTTCCTCGTACCGGGGCAAATTGCTCCCATCATCCAAATAGCGGCGGTTATGTTCTACCCGTACTCCACCTGACACGCTAAACTTGTCGGAAATTGGCGCTACCAAGCCAATATAGCCAGCTAGCAGCGTGTTATCGGCCTTGTATGATTCCTCGGGGCGAGTACCCTCTTCCAGTTTGAACCCATTGACCGGGTCAATATTTTCGGGAGCGAAAATCTGATCAATGGAAGAAGTCAGAATGGCGTCCCGGTCGGAACGATTGTCGAAGACCGCAGGGTTGCTGATTATATAGGAAAAATAACGTTGGTCGTAATTGCGTGCCTTACGCTCAGCATAAACCCCGACGCGTAACTTATACTCGTTCACTTTGGTAGTATCACGGCCCTTCATCCGCAATTCCCACTGTCCAGCGCCCGTGTATGTATTTTCTTTTAATTCCGAAAAAAAGCGGCTGGCATCGAAAGGGTTGCCACCGTTTGGTACTACGACAAAGAACTGCCGGCTAGAGCCCTCGGGCCGCTGAGCCCGATATCGGCTGTAGTCTGGCTCGTCACGATACACATAGTTATACCCCCCGGTCCAAGTAAAAGTCGAGCGACTGGCTTCTCTCAAATCGTGGGTACCCTGCAATTGGCCCGAATAAATAGTGCGGCTCTGATAATGCAACGCGTTGTCATCCCGCTCCTGCTGCTCAATTTTGTCGACTCCTTTCCGGTTTACCACCTCATCTGTACCATACTGGTTCAGGAAGTTCCGGAACTCAATTCGGTTTCGGTCGTTGATACGGGCCTGCCAGTTATGAATGACTCCTAAGCGCACGGCGGTTAGTGCCCGAGTATCCTTGTAGTCGTACTGAAGAGGATAATTTTGATCTATCTCATTGAATTCGCCGGCCCGCTGACGCGACTGCACGTATTGCTCGCGAGTATTAGAATAGGATACCGATGTTACATTACTCAAGGAAGTGGAACCGACCTCAAACTTCCTGTTTAAGCCCAGCGAAAGCCGCAGGTCAGGCCGGGCCGTACTCAACACCGGTGACCACTGATTTCGTAACCGCGCACTCCCATCGGTTACGTTGCTCGGCATTTTTCGGTCCCCATTGTCATATCCAAGCCAATCGGAGTTGCTGCGGCTGGAAGTTTGATACTCGTTCTTGAACGTTGTGCCGCTCCGATGCCATGCTGATGCAGTGAAACTGGTTGTATTTTCTAATACCGAATTCTTGGTAAACACCTGCACCACGCCACCGCCAAACTCGCCCGGAAGCTCTGGTGAACCAGATTTAAAGATCAAAATCCGGTCAATAACTGAACTAGGCAGAATATCAAACGAGAACGAACGGGTATCTACCTCGGCCGAAGGTGTCATAGTACCGTTAAGCAAGACCGTGTTATAGCGTTCAGCTAAACCCCGTATAACTATAAAATTGTTGTTCTGAATAGTAACCCCTGGAATGCGTTTCACCACTTCCGCAGCATCCCGGTCCAACGATTTTACAATCTGGTCATTGCTGACGCCGCTCACTACTATCTCGCTCTTTTTTAAATCCTGAATCAGGGACACTTCAGTGCCAGTTTGTTTCTGGCCTGTTACCACTACATCTTTCAGGGAGGTGGTGCTTTCTTCCATCACGCCATTCAGCGTAGTCTTATTGCCTGCGGTTACTGCAACCCCCGGAAAAGTTAGCGGCTTATAGCCGATATAGGTTATTGTAATATTGTAGGTACCCGGATCAAGCTTTAGTTCGTAATTACCCTCAACATCAACTGGAGCGGCCTGCACTGTGCCGGTCACGATGACTGTTGCCCCAATTACACCTTCACCGGTCTTCTTGTCGGTGACTTTGCCGACGATAGAACCTTGCTGAGCCATTGTTAGCGTACTGAACAATAAGCCTGAAAACAGGAGAAAAAGATGACGCATACAGTGAATTTTCGTTAGCGCCACAAAACTACCGGGCTGCTATTACGCCAAGATTGCCCACGTATTACCCTTATGTTACGCACCAGCTAAACGTCTCTGAACCTGAAAGAAACTATTACTTTTGCGGCCCTTTTACCTTTTCTGCCCATGCTCCAATCCATGACCGGTTACGGCATCGCTCATCGCGACACCGATTCTTATTCTGCTACCGTTGAAATTAAATCCTTGAATTCCAAGTCTCTGGATTTAACGCTTCGCCTCCCACGCTTTCTGCAAGACCGGGAATTAGAAATCCGAAACTTGGTAACCAGAAGCTTGGTGCGTGGCAAAGTCAATCTCAACTTTGACTTCACTCGAGTACGAGCCACTGGCAGCCAAACAGGCATAATCAACCAAGCTGCTCTCACAGCTGCCTACCAAGAGCTAGCGGAGTTGAGCGGCCGTATAGGCGTTTCGGTCGATGTACTGGCGAGCATTGCAAAGGCGTTGCCAGGTAGCATGCGCTTACCCGCCGAGGGAGTATCATTACCCGAACACGATGACGAAGTGTCCTGGGAAGAACTACTGCCCCTAGTACAAGAGGCCCTCGACCGTACAAACGAATTCCGTCGCACGGAAGGTCAAACACTCACTACTGAGATTCTTGGCTACCTTGATAGCATACGAATTCAATTAGCCGAAATAGAGCGCCACGACCCTAACCGGGTAGAGCAAGTACGCGAACGACTCCGAACCCATCTCGCAGACCTTGCTAGCAGCGAGCAGTTTAATCAAGTCCGTTTTGAACAAGAACTCATCTATTATATAGAGAAGCTAGACATCGCAGAAGAGAAAGTACGGTTGGTTAGTCATTTACACTATTTCACTGAGACTGTATACCTACCTGAACCTACTGGCAAGAAACTAGCCTTCATTTCACAGGAAATTGGCCGTGAGATAAACACAATAGGCTCCAAGGCCAACGACTCCATTGTACAACACTTAGTAGTGGGGATGAAAGAGGAGTTGGAAAAAATCAAAGAACAAGTCAATAATATACTTTGAGTACCACATAATACCAAAAGAGCTTTAATTGCACTTTTTATGTAAAATGTATAATATAATTATTTTGATTTGTATTTGATTTATTTTACTATATTGATACATAGAGTTTATAGATATGAAAAATCTATTATTTCTTGAATATGCTTTAAAAGCTCCCACAAGGGCTTTTCTTAATTTTTTTAGCTATTATCCCAAACTATTTTTACATCTACTCTTGCAAGTCCATAAATCGTTCGTAAATTGTGTTATCCAAACAGATAGACAGTTTGGCATTCGCGATAAACATCAAGTTGATCTTCATCTTTTTTCAATCATTTACTATGAAAAAAGTAGTACTTTTTCCAGCAATCCTTTGCCTTCTTCTTCTTTTAACGGCCTTTCGTCCTTATGCCGAAGTAGAACTCATCAAAAAGCGCGTACTAAGCGAGCGAGTTGAGATTTTAATCCCTAAGGGCTTTGAAGTTATGAGCGAACAGCAAATGGACTTCAATTACGCTCGTGCTCAAAGCCGCCCAAGTGTAATCTATACCAACAGCAAAGAGGCAAGCCTAGCCTTTACTTACACAGACAATACTGCCGATCAGGACATGATCGACATTTATGCCACTAACTTCTATAAAACGTACTCGAAGCAGTTCAAAGAGGCAAAATGGTTTGGTAACGGTATAAAAGAGGTGAGCGGTCGTAAGGTAGGCTACCTTGAGCTAATGAAGCCTGAGCTTGGCCACGAGGTATATCAGCTTATATTTTTCACCGACGTAGAAGGAAAGCTTCTGATGTGCACATTCACTTGCGCTGATCGCCAGAAGCCAGAGTGGGAAACGGTAGCTAAGCAAATCATGGGCTCATTCAGAACGAACGAATAAACCCACTGTTCCTTCGCTTAAAGCACTCCCGGAATCGCAGGCCAATTTGGCTGTGATTCCGGGAGTGTGTGTTTTAAGATCGGCTACACAAAGGGTTTGCGCTGATTTTAATTTAATAGGCACCCACATACTACTAGCTATTACAAAGGCATTACTCTGCTACTTGTTTGGAATAGGTTGGGCACCGAGCACGTCGAGAAAGCTGCGAATAAGGCCGAAGACACTGACGAAAGCTGTCAGGGGTAACGTTTCGGCACGGTCCTGCACGTCGTGATATGCCGCAATACCGCCCCGAGTATATAGGAAGAAGGCGGGGACCCCGCGCTCTGAAAAAGGAAAGTGGTCGGAATTGGCAGCGCGTCCCCGAGCAGCTAAGCTAGGCACCGCATGACGGGTTTCGTTGAGGCGCTGGAGCAATTGAAATTGGCTAGGTAGTTCGCGGCCATTCACAACCGTTATACCCTCCGAACCAGTACCCAGCAGATCTAGGTTCATTAGAAAACGAATATGATCTAGAGGCACTAGAGGATGATTCACAAAGAAACTGGAGCCCATTAAACCAGCTTCTTCCGCCCCAAAAGCAATGAATACCACCGAGTAAGCGGGCCTGTTTTCAGGACGAGCATAATGTGCAGCCAGTTCCAGCAACATGGCCGTACCACTAGCATTATCGTTAGCACCCGCAAAGTACGTATGGTGCCCCATAGTCCCCAGGTGATCATAATGGGCGGTAACAACTAGAAAAGAATCGGGACGAATTCGGCCAGGCACGTAACCTACCAGACTTTGAGTTTGATACCCGCGCTTCAGTTCGGCATCAACGCGTATCGTGGCGAAAGTCGGCGGAGTACCACGAAGGTGATTGGTGGACTCATTCCATGCCGACTCTAGCACATCGAGCTGTAGTTGTCGGCTCTGTGTAGCTGCCAAGGATGCAGTAAGTTTGGGCACAATAGTCAGCCTGAAGGCAGCTGAATCAAGGTGCTGACGCAGGGGAGTGGGTAATGTGCTGATTCGCCGGGCGTTGCGGGCACTTAGTACTACACCGCCTCCTCTCCATGGCTTCTGCAGGAAACGTTGTTGGGCTGACAGACTCAAAAAGACAGCTGTATCAAGTTGAGTAATAGCGGCGGCGGAAGAGAAGCTTCCTACACGACCTGCTCCCGAGCTAGGCGCAGCAATGAAATCGAACCCAGGCTGCAAGCGGTGGTAACCACCGAATAGTGGCAAGGGCCGCATACCAAAGCCCGTGCGAAACTTCAGCTTCAGCTCGCCTGGGAATGTATTTACATCAAGCGGGAAAGATTGGGTATAATTGGGTGCCAGCGGTTGGAGATTAAGCTGGCGAAAACGTCGGCGTATATAATCGGCCGCTTTTTGGTCACCGCGGCGCACATAGCCGCGGCCCGACATGCTAGGCGCAGTTAAGTCTTTGACCGTACGGCGTACGCGCGGCATGTCCTGCGCCGATACCAGAGCCGACGGCGCCACTGAGCTAAGCAGAACTACAGCTACTATACCGCCCCGCGCTCGGCTAAGAAGGGTACTTATTGCGAAGCTGATGCTAAGTGCAGAAGCGCAAATACAGGTAAGAGAGAAAGAAATGTGTGCATTTTTCTCTGTTAACATAGTCGAAGTTGCTCATCGGCCAATACTTAAGCCTTACGCAAACTCATAGTAGTTAGGTAGGCAGCTCATTTGAACTTGGGCTTAAAGAGTGAGTTGCTTATTCCCACCAACGACGCGTAGCATAAGCAAACAACAAACCCACACCGACGCCGATAGAATCGCTAAGCGCGTCGGACCATTCGCCGTGCCGACCTAAATGCATAACCGTTTGTAGAAATTCGATCAACAAACCGAATGCTACACTTCCCCCAAAAACCGACAAGTAGCCCCAACGGCGCAACCACGGCCGCACCTGCTGCCGACGCACTGAAAAAACAGCTAGAACGGCCAGAACCACGAAAACGAAAGCATGTGCGGCCGTATCAAAAGATACTAGCTCCCACGGTGGCACCTCCGGCATGTCCTCAGCCGGGGTTAGAGTGAGCACCAAAACCAGCGCCGCCCACGCCAGCGGCAAGCCCACCAAAGGACGACTACGGGGTGCGGGCGGCGCCGTTATTACCCTAGTTGACACGAACAAACTGTTTATGCGCCTACTAACTCGCCGTAGGCTTCGGCCGATAATAGCTCTTCTAATTCGGTGGGATTAGCTACCGCTATCTTCACCATCCAGCCATCACCGTAGGGGTCAGAATTCACGGCTTCTGGATTTCCTTCCAAATGGCTATTTACTTCCAGCACCGTACCTGAAATAGGGCTAAACAGATCAGATACAGTTTTCACGGCCTCTACCGTTCCAAACACCTCGTCCCGGGCAACTTCTTTGTCGAGCGTGTCTATGTCAACGTATACAATGTCACCAAGCTCTTTTTGGGCGTGGTCGGTGATGCCGATATAGGCAATGTCACCTTCTACGCGAATCCATTCGTGCTCTTTGGTGTATTTGAGGTTGGCGGGCAGATTCATTGAGGGCTGATTTGAAGGAGAAGATAGCCGCCTCTGGTGCGGTAGCTCAAAAGTACGGTGAAGTGGTGAAATTGCGAGGTATCAAATTAAGAAGTGGCGCGTTTGCTGTTCTGTTAAAAGCACATAATGCGTTAACAGGACAGTAAACGCGCCACTTGGCAATCCACCTATTGCCTACTTATTGTGACAAGCTATAGCGTAACTGGATACCGCCTTCGGTGGTAGCGTTTCTGTAGGAGTTCTCAACGCGCGGCTCCGTAACTGTGCGGGTGAAAAAGAACTGCAAATTCAGACGCTGGTTGAGTACGTAGTCGATGGTGGGCCGAAGCTGAAGCTGCTTGGTACCGTTGGTGGTAAGGCTGACCGAACTGCCAGGGCTAGCCAGCAGGGTTGCAGTCGCGCTTGCTGGATCTACAACGTCCACAATGGTGCGCTGGATGGTAGTGTTGTCGCGGATACTCAGGTCCAAACGAGCCGTAAGCTCGTTCTTCAATACTCTCTGCTCGCCCCCTACCCGGAACGGCAACTTCAACCGATTGGTAGCATAGCCAAAGCCTATTACCAATTCCTGCGTATGCAACTCGGTTATTTGGGCATTGGTGGTGTTCAAAGCCACTGCCCGCTCGGTCCGAAGCTCCAGCCGGCCAGTAATCTTCTCTAAAGTCTGGAAGTTAACTCCGATCAGTGGCGTGAGGCGTTCGGCAATACTTACTTGTCCGAGCACGTAGTACGGAATATACTGGTTTGAAGCATTGGTCAGGTAGCTTAGGCTATTGAGTTCTGTCGCGTAGTCTGTGGCCGTTGTGTAGCTATTCACGCTGTACACCGACGAGTAAGCATGCGTAAGCGAGATAGAGCGGAAGTAGCGCTTCATGAATGGCAATTCTGCTAAGCCATTGTAATCGACGCGCCAATTAGGAATAGGCAACTGGGCAAACGGGTTGAACTTCTTGGCCTGATACCCATCCGATGACTTGCCACGATACGCATCCAGGAAAGCTGGTATCAGCACGTCCTGGGAGTTATAGCCGTATTCACCAAACTGATCTGTATTCGGATTAAGCACCCGATTTTCCTGTAGCCGCTGCTGTACCACTTCCCGGTTGCTTACAAACCGGTCGAAGGACTTAGATACCTCTCCGTTCGAAGACAAGTCGCCGAACAGAGTTTGAATGGTAACAATAGATGTGCTGAAGGAGCCCGAGCCAAGCGGATTGCTGGCGGTAGGTTCGTTGCCTATGGGCTGTAAGGTAATTTCGTCAATTTCCGTCCGGTAGAATACTTCTCGGTTTTGCACCTTCTGCGTTCGGCCTTCCACCTGCACGTTGAAGTCGCGGAAGGGCTCCAACGCAGTACGATACACCAGATTACTCGTGAGCAAGGAGCTAAGAGGCGTGTTTAGCAGGTCGCTCCGGTCGGTATACCAACCTCGGTCGTAGGTTCGCCTGAAGAGGTCGTCTAAGTTGTCTTGCCGGCCCAAAAGGAAAGGCACTCCGGGCGCATCCCAGTCGCTGTTGAGACCGAAGAACTTGGTGCGTGGCAAGTAACCTGGTAGCAACGTACCATTGCTGCGGGTATAGGTGAAGTTCAAGGAGCGCGCCGTCATCAGGGAGCGAAGCACGGCTTTCAGAAAGCGTAGTTCCGGACCCTTAGCCGTATCGGCCGGGGCGGCTCCGGCTTGTGCCTCGCCGGGGCGCCGCACTACGCCAGGAGCTACCGTGCCTTTAGCCCCCGCTTTGTTGGCCGGGCCAGGTGGTGGAGCGTTGTTGATGATGTTGAGGAAGCGCACCTTGTTGTAGAGCTTCACTAAATCAATCTTGCCGTTGGCACTCAACTCCCCGTTGTTCTGAATGGTGTTGCCCAGGTTCAGTTCCGTGGTGGTCGTATCGTTCGGGTCGGGTATACCGTCAATCAACTGCGGATTAGGGGCCCGCAACGCCGTGGAAGCCGCTAGCCAGGTATAGTTGGCCGCGTAGCGCGTATCAGCCGATAGCCAGTCGGTGAGGGGGAACTTGTCGAGCGGCAGCCGGTAGGTCAGAGCTACGGTCTGGTTGAAGTTGGTGGTGCGCCCGCCGCGGCGGAACAGGTTTTCGCGGAGCTGCTCGCGGTTGGCCTTGGCAATGTCGGACCCATCAATGGTGCTCCCAATTCCCTCGTCCACTACGGCGCGGTTATTGGCCGTGTAATCCAACGTTAAGGCCTTGGTAAGGGCCCATTGCAGATCGTAGATACGGTTGAAGTAGAACGACTTCTGGAATATGCCGGGACCTGCAATTACGGGCACGGTGCCGGGCTCAAGAGCGCGCTGCAAGAACCGCTCGTTGTAGCGCCGGTCGATGTCGGCGCGGAACGAGAAGCGAGTAGGCAAAGGCGTGAAATTCACTTCCTGCAAAAATTTCAGGTACGGCGAGTCCAGCGCCTTCACTTTTGCCAACGGGGTATAAATCTTCGGCGTAGTTTGATACACGTAAGCCAAAGCCCCGTTGTAGGAGCGGGTGTAGTCCCGGTCGGTATTGATATCGGTGTGCGTGCGCTCGGTATAGGAATAGCTTAGCGCTAGGTTCTCGATATCGTAGGGCTTGGGCTTGCGCTCGGTGTTGGTGCGTTCCTTGCGCACGTTCAGCACGCTGATACTTCGGCTACTGGTTTGGTCGATAACCTCCTTGCGGTATTCGGCCCGGTCCTCGTTTTCGAATTTGCGCAACGATTGGTCGAGCTTGGTATCGGGGTCGAGGGGGTCGTACTCGGGGGCGCGGCTTTCGTAACCGGCTTGCATCAGAACGGGCACCCGAAGGCCGAGCTTCTCGGGGAAGAATTTTTCGAGTGCCACCGTAGCATTGACGTCGCCCCGCGTGATTTCTTCGAGTGAACGTTGCTGCAATTTGTCTTGCAAGGCGCCAAAGCCTACCGATGTGTAGCTACCCGTGGCCGTAACGTTGGCGAAGTCAGCCAGCTTGGTGTTGAAGCGCGCCGTAGCGGCCCAGCCATTATCCCGGTCGAAATCGAACACCCGCAACTCATCGGCCCACAAACACACCGATTTGGTACGGTCATCGTCGGCCGGGTTGAAAATGCCAATCATGGCTCCCTGCACCGCGCTAATGTCGGGGTTGCCGACCACCGAGATGGTAGAGCCGTCGGGGTTGGTTATTGTGTAGGTGCCGTTGTAAGGTAATCTGAGCCGGTTGCGCTCGGCCTTGGCGTCAATAAAGCGTTGCAGATCAATTTCCACTTGGTTTTGATCGGGCCAGATCTGCTCGGCGGTTACCGACCCGCTGGGTGTCATTACCAGCGGCTTGCGGTACTCGTAGTAATTCTGGTTGTAATCGGTGCCGATGCGGATAAACGCTTCTACTTGCCCGTCGCGGATGGAAGCGTCTTCGCTTTGCGCATGCAAAAACATCCGGAGCTTCTTGTAGCGCACCAAGTTCAAGCTCAGGTTTTTGTAAGCAGCCTGCCCGAATCCGTCGCGCAGGTCTTCCACGCACAAACGCAGGCTCTGCTCGTTCTGCTGGCGATTTACGGTGCTCGAGCCGTACTCTTTGTCGCGCGCAATGCCGGGCGGCAGCACGTACTTCACGGTTCCCTGGGCGGTGCTGCCCCCGTTTTCCTCTACACTTACCGTGCTGATGTTGAAGGCGGAAGCTACGGCATCTGTAAGGTTTACAGCTGGTATCTTAGGATCGGCAATGGGCCCTAGGTAGCGGCGCCACTGGTTGGCAATGAACTGCGGTTGCACCAGCCGGAGTACCACCGGATCCCGCCAGCCAGTCATCACCATGCGCAGAAACCGGATGGACTTGAAGCTCGGCAGGTTACCGTCGGGGCTTTGCACCCGGTTGTAGGAGCGAATCGGAATCCGAACCTGATACCACGACACCTGGTCTTCGTTGACGGTATTCGTAACCTTGTCCACGATATAATTGCTGCCTACCGCGAGTTGGTCTTTCCTCAAATCCAGTTCGTACTCGAAGTAGCGCTCGGTATCGGAAATTACGTTGTCGCGGTTCAGGTCTTCTTTATCGGGGAAAGCAGTGGAGCTAAGCTGGCTGTTTTCCTGCGAGTTGCGCTCCAAGCCGTTGAATTGCTTGTAACGGCCCAGAATACCCACGTTGTTCTGATCGTAGGTGGGGTCGAGGTGATGAAGGAAGTTGTCGGCCGATGGATCATCACCGAAAGCCGCCCCAAAAAATGCCGTTTCTTCTGTGTCGTCGAGGCCTTCGAGGCCAATATCCTGTTGGTTCCGGCCGGAGCTGCTGAACGCGTCGGTCAGAAACTGCTGCCGCGTAACCCGGCCCCACTCAGTAGGACGAGTGCCATTAGTGGTAGTAGGCGTGTCGTCGGTGGGCAAACCGTTCTCGAATTCGTATTGGCCGTCACGTAGCACGTCTTCCGATATTGATCCTAGGTTGATAAGCAGCTTGCCGCCGGGGTTGTCGCCCGCATTGGTAGGAGGATTTACACCGTCATTAATTATCCCATTATCCCCGCTGATAAAGGGGTCCATCATCCAAAACTCCAAATACTCGACGTTGGCGTTATCAAAGTCGGTATCGAAGGTAATCTCACGGGAAATAGCGCCGAAATTGTTTTCAGGAGTAGGCAGCCGACCGTTGGCGTCCAACCCTGGGTTGTAGTTGTACTGCCCTCTTTCCCTTGGATAATAGGCGAGGTCAAACGAGTACTCGTAGGCGTTGTTGATAGCCCCTGCGTCGCGGTTAGGGAAAATTTCGGTGCGCTGTATTCCCCGGATATAGTGGTTTCTGATGTTCGCTTCAATGTTGCTGGGCCGGCTGACACCACCGGTGTAGTAGGTCTGGTCGATGGTGTACCAAGCCAGCTTAGCGCGCTGGTAACCTGCTGTTCGGTTAAGAGCGTTGAAGTTGGGAAAAGAGAAGGGCGTAGCGCCGAGTCGCCAGGCCACCGCCGAATTCAAGCCGCCCAGCGTGTAGGGCGTCCGGGCATTCTCGAAATCGTCGAGGTAAGACACGCCATTTTCCCCGTTGCCGAGCTTGGACTCGCCCGGCAGCAGCTGCGCAAACTCCCCGCTAAAAGCTACCGATGAAGGCTCCTTGGTGGAAATCAGCGGCAGCAGGTCCAGGTATTTGGTTAGCACGCGCGAGTCGCGGCGCATGTTCACGTCGAAACCATAGATGGTGTTGTTGCCCGGTTCGTCGCCGATATTCACCCTGTTGATACCGGGCGCTTGGTTTTCGCGCAGCTGCAATACCGTGGCCCCGAAGTTGATGTCGGGGCTGAGGCGGTAGTCGAGCCGGACGCCGAGCAGACGCCGGGGCTGCACTTGCACCAAGGCATTCTTCTCGAATTCTATGCGCAACTCGTTGGCCGAGTTCAGGTAGGCCGGGTTCAGGACCTTGACCATAGCCTGGTCGTAGAATACCTGGTAATCCGTTCCTTCTGCCAGCAGCACCGACCCCGCGTATACCCGCACCGAACCTTGCGCAATGCCAATACCCGGCAAGCTGATTTCGTTGGTGGCAGTGGCCTGAAAACGGCCTCGAATCACAAACTTATCTTTCTCTGTCCGCTGCTGTGCATCGCTCTGTACTTGCCGGTACAGCTCTTGGTACACGTATTGTTGAATAAGCGGCCGCTCATTCACTGTTACCGTATCGAACTGGTTGCGCAAGTAATTACCGAAAGGCTCCACCACCGGGAAAATGATTTTGCCTAGTTCCGGGTCAATAGTAATACCCGGAAAGTAGTCGAAGTTACCGTCGGGGTTACGGTCGTTGTTGGGGTTTACGTTGTCGAGGTTCAGCACCTCAATCAGCGGCCGGTTGGCAATTTTGGCGCCTTCCTTCAGCGAAATCAAGTCAACCCCTGTTTCGTCGTCTTTATAAACGATTTGCAGTTGAAAGTTGTCCCGGTTGAGCTGCGAAGCATTCAACGGGTACACGTTCTTCATCATCAAATCCCACGTCGGCAGGTTGCCGGTGGACAGATTGGGGTTGTTGGTAGCCGGGTTTGGGTTGTTCTGCGGCGTATTAACGGTGACGTCTCTGAAATCGACCAACCCGACAGCAGGGTTTGTGGCTTTCAGCATCTTCATGAAGATAACCTGGTCCTGTCCTACGTTGGCGTAGTCATCAACCAACTCCCCTACCTTATAGGCCTTGCCATTGTAGAGATACTCGTAGCTCACGCTTAGGACCTGCTCTGGTAGCAACTGCGTGTTCAAGGAAATATAGCCCAACTGCGCATTGAAAGTATACTCGCGCGTGTCGAGCTTGCGGGCCCGCACATGCTCGAAGTCCACGTTCTTGAGCAAGGCCGGCTTGGTTGCGGTTGCTCTGCTCAGATAGCCGTCTACGGTTAGTTCGCCACGGGCCTCGGTGCCACCATTGGTTACCACTGCCGCAAACTCGCTGTTGCTCGTGTTGCTGACCGTAGTAGGCGGATTGGTCAGCAAAAAGCCCTGCCGATACACCCGCCGGGGCTCCGCTAAGTCCATCAAGGCCACCACATTGCGCAAGTTGTCGCTCTGGCGGTTGTCGTTGGTGATGTACACTTCCAGGCGCCGGATTTCGATGCCGCTCTGGACAGTGGGCAAGTTTTTCAGTGCCTGGTCGTACCGGTCGCGGAAAAACTGGCTCAGAAAGAAGTGTCGGTCCCGCTCGTATTGGCTGGCTTTGATTTCGAACTGCCGGCTCTGGGCCCCATTCTGCACCCGTACTTCGTCGGCTTGGCCGCGCAGGTTGCTGGCTACCGCCGTTACGGCCAAGCGGCCGAACTGAAGCTGCGTTTTCACCCCGAACAGGTTTTGCCCGCCCTGAATCAGGGAGTTGTTGAGCGGCAAACTCACGTTGCCGAGTTCTATCTTCCGAATGATATCGGTATCGAAGCCCGTGTAGTCGAGCTTCATGTTGTTCTCGAAGTCGAAGGCCGCCTTGGTGTCGTAGTTGAAAGTCAGGCGCAGCTTCTCCCCTATCTGCCCGGTTAGGTTCAGATTCAGGTTCTGATCGTACTGAAAATCGCCGACGCGCTGC
The DNA here is from genome assembly GCF_964242765.1 of uncultured Hymenobacter sp. Taxonomy (NCBI): domain Bacteria; kingdom Pseudomonadati; phylum Bacteroidota; class Cytophagia; order Cytophagales; family Hymenobacteraceae; genus Hymenobacter; species uncultured Hymenobacter sp. The sequence continues at coordinate 66,086 of NZ_CAXTBM010000002.1, read as the reverse complement.
TGACGCAGCGTGAGCGTAGGGTTCTCGTTGCGGTTGAAGCGGGCACCCATGCGCAGCGTCACGGCACCGGCCGGCCGAATATCCACGTAACTCCCTCCAAATATGCGGTCGGCCATGGGGCCGAGGTAGATTTTCGGGATGAGACGGCGCACGTTGGCCGTACTGGAGTCGCCGGTAACGCCACCCGCCGAACGATTTCGGAAGTAGTCTCGTATAGCCTGACGTTGCTGCCACTCCGAGTATTCCTTGAAGCTGAGTCGGCTAGGTTCACGGAAATCAAGTTCCTGCCCTACTCGCTCTTCAACATCGAAATACTCCAGGCTGTCATCGGGAGTAACTTGTTGCTTGATGTTGGAAGGCAATTCCAGAATCAGCGGTGACTGGCGTCGCTGGGGGGAAAACGGAGTACCCGCCCGGTCGGCAGGCGCCACTTTGGGGCGGCGACTGGGGCGGTAGCGACTGGTGTCGGGCACGACGACGCGCGGGGTATCCGGCGTAGGCATCAACCATGGCATTGCGCCCTGTGAGACAGCACCTGGTAGCCAGGAAGTCCACAAATGCTGCAAGGCAAAAGTGGAATCTCCCATCGACTCAGCTTGCGACCACCAGGCCAGCAATGACACGACAACAACCAAGGAGGCGGTGAGGGACTTCTTACCGGAGTTCAAGTGTTACAAATGAAAATAGATACTGGCAGCCTAAAAACGCTAATTCGACTTAAGAGCAAACTTAATCAATTCCTCCACGCTCAAGTCGTTACCATGTTTGTTCTGAATCTGATCCAGGTTCTTTTCGGCAGCCGACCGAGCAAAGCCCAACGTTACTAAAGCTGACAACGCTTCATTGCGGCTGGTATTGTGCGTCCGGGCTAATGGTACCGTATCTACTCCGGCTTTAGCCAGTAATTCGTCTTTGCGCAGCCGGTCGCGCAAATCGATAATAACCCGTTGCGCCGTTTTGGGGCCTACGCCTTTGATGCTCTGAATGGCGCGCACATCTTCGTTGATAATAGCATGACGGATTTCGCCCACGCTCATGCTGCTCACCATTACGATGCCGGTGCCTGGCCCAATACCCGAAACCGAAATCAGATGCAGGAACAATGCCCGCTCGTTGGGGTCCAGAAAGCCGTAAAGGGTGTGCGCGTCTTCCTTGATGTGCTGAAACGTGTAGAGTTTCGCTTTCTCGCCCTCGGCTGGCAGTTTACTGTAAGTGGCCAGCGAAATCTTGATTTCATATCCAACGCCGCTCACGTCGAGAATGGCCTGAGCATGGTCTTTATAGGCAAGCAGCCCTTCGATGTACGCAATCATGGGAAACGAATGAGTGTTGAGGTGACAGGTGAAACGCCGATGAAGACATTTTCTATCCCAAAAATACTGGCTTTTTCAGCTAAATAAATTAGATTTAAACAGGTACCTCCCGGAGTAGCCCTCCAAGCGGTACCGTTTCTATACCCCGCTGGCTTGTTGCGCATCCACAACCGCAATGGCCGCCATGTTCACAATTTCGCGCACCGAAGCCCCAAGTTGCAGGATGTGCACTGGTTTGCGCATTCCCATCAGTACTGGCCCAATCACTTCGGCGCCGCCTATTTCCTGCAACACTTTGTAGGCAATGTTGCCGGAAATAACGTTCGGGAAAACCAACGTGTTGGCACCGCCCTTTTCGGCTAGAACAGAGAAGGGGTATTGCTCTTGTAATAGTTGTGGGTTGAGGGCGGTGTTGGCTTGCATCTCGCCGTCCAAAATTAGGTCGGGGTAACGGGCTTTAGCCAGTTCGGTGGCGCGCCGGGCCTTATCGGGTAGCGTGCCGGGATTGGAGCCAAAGTTGGAGTAACTGATGACGCCTACCCGTGGCTCGGTACCGAAGAAGCGCACCGCTTGCGCCGTGAGGCCAATAATATCCACCATTTCTTCGGCCGTCGGGTCAATGTTGACGGTGGTATCGGCAAAGAAGTATGGGCCTTTTTTGTGCTGGATGATGTACATCGAAGCCACTCGCTTCACGCCATCTTCCACGCCTATAACCTGTAGCGCGGGTACAATACTCTTGCTGTAATCTTTGGTAAGACCGGTGATAAAGGCATCGGCGGCGCCAGTTTCCAGCATCATCGAGCCGTAGTAGTTCCGCTCGCGCATCAGGCGGCGGCTTTCATAGAGCGTGACACCCCGGCGCTGTCGCTTCTGATAAAGCAACTCGGCGTACTCTTCGCGCTGCGTGTCTTCTTCCAGAATATCAACTATCTGGCAACCACTCAAATCCAAGTTGTTGGCTTGCGCAATGGCGGCAAGCCTTTCGCGCGCACCCAGCAGAATGGGCTTGGCGATGCCTTCGTCATGCAGAATGGTGGCCGCTTTCAGAATCTTATACGTATCAGCCTCCGCAAATACCACCCGCTTAGGATTGGTGCGAGCTGCCGACGTAATCCGGTTCATTAGCTTCTGGTTCACACCCAACCGGCCGCGCAGTTCGTCCTCGTAAGCAGTCCAGTCTTCTACGTCACGGCGGGCCACGCCGCTTTCCATAGCGGCCCGGGCTACGGCTGGGCTCACGGTGGTAATCAGGCGCGGGTCCAGGGGTTTCGGAATCAGGTAAGTGCGCCCGAAAGCCAGCGTATTGTCGCCGTAGGCCCGGTTTACCATATCCGGCACAGGCTCCTTCGCCAGTTCGGCCAGTGCTTGCACGGCCGCCAACTTCATGGCTTCGTTGATTTCCGTGGCCCGCACATCCAGCGCCCCCCGGAAGATATAAGGGAAGCCAAGCACGTTGTTTACTTGGTTGGGATGATCGGAGCGACCCGTTGCCATGATGATATCGGGGCGGGTAGCCATGGCCAGCTCGTAGGCAATTTCCGGGTTGGGGTTGGCCAGCGCGAATACAATAGGAGTATCAGCCATGCGCAGCAGCAAGTCGGCGGGCAGCACGTTGGCCGCCGATAATCCCAGGAACACGTCCGCATCTTCCATAGCCTCGGCCATGGTTGTGATGGAGCGGGTGGTAGCAAAGTGCATTTGCAAGGGTGCCAGATCGGTGCGGGCCTCGTTGATGATGCCGTCCTTGTCGAACACCACTACGTTTTTCAGCTCCAAGCCCAACGCCAGGTACAATCGCAAACACGACACTGCCGCCGCGCCCGCGCCACTCACGACCACCTTGATTTTCTTGATGTCTTTGCCAACTATCTCCAGTGCATTCAGCAAAGCCGCCGAGGTAATGATGGCCGTACCATGCTGGTCGTCGTGCATGAGCGGAATGTTCATCTTCTCGCGCAGCTCGGTCTCGATGCGGAAGCACTCCGGGGCTTTGATATCCTCTAAGTTGATGCCGCCAAACGTAGGCTCCAAGGCCTTCACAATACGGATAAACTCGTCGGGGTCGGTGGCGTCAATCTCGATATCAAAGCAGTCAATACCCGCAAATTTCTTGAATAGTACGCCCTTGCCTTCCATAACGGGCTTCGACGCCTCGGGGCCGATATTGCCTAACCCAAGCACGGCGGTACCATTGCTGATAACGGCCACCAAATTGCCTTTAGCTGTGTATTTATACACATCATCTTTGTTGGCGGCAATGGCTAGGCAGGGCTCAGCTACTCCCGGCGAATAAGCCAGGGCCAAATCGAGCTGAGTGCTGACGGGCTTGGTAGGCACCACTTCAATTTTGCCAGCAGGATTTTGGGCGTGGTAATCGAGGGCGTCCTGTTTGTTGATTTTGAGCATGGGGAATTTCCTGGGTGAGAAAGCCGCATCTGGGGCTACGGCTCAGGCAAGTTGGGGCGAAATCAGCCGGAATCAAAGTTAAGCTCTCTTACCACGCGCAAAGAAAGGTGCTTCCCTACTTATAAAATCAGGAGCGAAATAATCTACTGCTAGTGCCCCTGCTTGCCTCTCTGCTCCTTTGCTTAGGACCGCAGCACCGCAGCAAAACATATAGTGCGACACAGCAATTACGCAACCCTAGTAGAGCGCAACTATGTGCTCGATTCATAGCTGAAGTTTCAAAAGTAGCACTACTAAACTCACTCGTCGGTTGCTATTTATCCTTGTGAAGGTTCATTCTCATCTGTACTCTTTGCCTAAGAATACAAGCTGCAAAACACTGCTATCAGGGCAAGCATACTGATACAGCAGTTACTATATCGCCCTTGATGTTCAGCTACAAACGAATCCGTCGTGTGCTTTGCACTAACAACTAAACCGCTGTATGCATACTAGTTTCGGCTATTTGTTGTGCAATAGACAGCATATATTGAAATAATTCAATTAAATAAAAAAACGCATGCTATTTATCAGAATCACTTCTATATTTACAGAACTGAAACGACGAGGTGTAAGCAACTAGGGAAAAGCGTATTTAGCGGTAAAGTGAGAACGTTCCCGGCAACGATTGCATAAATAAAAAACCGGTCTATCTTCTTAATTCGGCAGTATTCAGTTAAAATTAGTGAGTCAATTTATAAGCTGACAATCCAAATTGTGCTGCTGGTTTATTTACGGAATGTGTGGGGGCTGATGTATTCAAAGGAAAACCCTAAACTAAAATCGAACAGTCCAATTGACGAGAGTCATTTAAACTTGTTTTCAAATTTCCCACGATTACTTCTATAACGATGAAAAAACAACTACTGCTGTGGCCGTTGATGATCTGCGCGGCATCTACAGCGTGGGCTCAGCAGCAACGGCGCATATCGGGCGTTGTGCGGTCCGAAAAAGGGGAAGGACTCCCCGGGGTAACTGTGGTAGTGAAGGGTACCACCACTGGTTCCTCTACTAACAGTGATGGCACTTTCCTAATAACGCTGCCTGCTACTGAAACCAACCCTACTATCCGTGTCAGCTATATCGGCTACGTATCGCAGGATGTAGCTGTTGGCGACCGGCCACAGGTAGACGTGACTCTGCTGGAAGACACACAAACGTTGAATGACGTTGTGGTTATCGGCTATCAGGCAGTGGAACGCCGCGATGTAACTGGCTCAGTTTCTTCAGTAAGTGCGCAGCAACTCAAGGACATTCCAGTAAACTCCGCTGCAGAAGCTTTGACTGGCCGCTTAGCAGGCGTCCAACTCACTAGCGCCGAAGGAACGCCCGGTAACCTCAACGTACAGGTCCGAGTGCGAGGAGGTGGTTCTATTACGCAAGACAATTCTCCGCTATACGTAGTGGATGGTGTGCAGATTGAAAATGCACTCAGCGTAATCGCGCCCCAGGATATTGCCTCCGTCGACGTGTTGAAAGACGCTTCGGCTACCGCTATCTACGGTGCGCGCGGTGCCAACGGCGTTGTAATTATTACCACTAAAAAAGGGCTTGAAGGCCGGACTGTTATCAGCTATAATGGCTTTGCCGGCTTCCGCCGCATCTCCAAGAAGCTAGACGTGATGAAACCTGATGCCTATCTGGATTACCAGTTCGAGCGGGCGCAAATAGCGGGCACTGGCACGGGTGGCCTGCCTGCCTTCAAGTCGTTGTTCGGAAGCAGCAACTTTAATAGTGACACCCTACAGAATGCTCGTAACGCGCCTTTCATCGATTGGCAGGACGAAACATTCGGCCGCGATGCTTTCCAGCAAACCCATAACGTATCGGTTGCTGGCGGCGTGAAAGGCACAACGTACTCACTGAGCTTGACTCGCAACCTGGAAGACGGCATCCAACTCGGCTCCGATTTCGACCGGAAGCTTGTGAATTTCCGGTTTGATACTAAGGCATCTGATAAACTGCGGCTAGGCTTGAACGTGCGCTTCAACGACCAAACTACCAACGGCGCAGGTACTTCTACTAACGGCTCTAATACGACCTCGCGCTTGCGCAACGCCGTGCAGTATCAGCCGTTGCAAGTACCTAGGCTGTCAGGCGCGGTACTCGACCCGAACACCTTTGACGATGAGTTTTTCAACACATCCACGCTGGTAAGCCCGCTTATAGCTATCGACAACGAGTATCGTAATGAAAAGCGGCAAACGTTCAATGTCGGGGCCACAGCTGCTTTCGAAATTATAAAGAACCTGACGTTCCGCTCTACCGCCGGATTCGATATTACGAACGTTAATCTGGGCACTTTTAATGGCCGTTACTCGCCGTTGCTGCGGCAGCCAGGGGGCGGTTACCTTAACCTGCCTACGGCTTCAATCACCACTGGTGTACAAAACACGTTCAACAACTCCAACGTTTTGGACTATAGTTTCCAAAAAGGGCTGCATTCAGTAGGGGTTCTGGTAGGTGAGGAAATTTATCAGCAGCGCAACACACAACAGTATATTCAGACCAACTACCTGCCGTTGGATATTACGGCCGAGCGAGCTTTGGCCAACATCAACCAAGGTGTATTACCCGCTGGGCAGACTAGCCAACCGATACTACCCCAGACTAGTATTCCGCAGGATTATCGTCTGCTCTCAGGCTTCGGTCGTCTGACGTATTCCTACGATGACAGGTACTTGTTCACAGGTACGTTCCGCGCCGATGGTTCTTCGAAATACCGGCCTGGCAACCGGTGGGGTTATTTCCCAGGTGCTTCGGTAGCATGGCGTATTTCGCGCGAAAACTTCTTCAAAGGTGTTGATAAGGTAACCGATCTGAAGCTGCGCCTGAGCTATGGTAAAGCGGGCAACAACCGTATTGCTGACTTCCTTGGTGAGCAACTTTTCTCGGCAGGCAGCGCCCCTTATTCCATCAACCACGCTATTGTGCTAGGGTCGGCGGCCAACTCGCTGGCCAACCCGAACTTGAAGTGGGAGTCCACCACTTCGCGCAACGTCGGGGTTGATTTGGCTTTGCTCGACAACCGGGTACAGTTCACGGCTGATGCGTATTACAACACGACCAGCGACTTGCTCATCAACCGCACGATTCCAGCATTCCTGGGTTACTCCACCCAAACGCAAAATATTGGCTCAACTTCCAACCGTGGTTTGGAACTGCAGTTAACCGGTACCATTATAACCAACGAGTCGTTCACCTGGACGGCAACGGCCAATGGGTCGTTTAACCGGGGACGCATTGAAAGCTTAGGCGAAGGTCTCAACGAACTGCCGGCAATTAGCTCGGGTTGGGCCGGCAGTGCTGCCACCCTTACCCGCGACTTTGTGGCCCGGGTAGGCCAGCCAGTGGGCAAGATGTATGGTTACGAAACCGATGGCTATTACACGGCCGACGACTTCCAGAGCTATAATCCAGCCAATCCGGCCGCTCAACGGTGGGTGTTGCGCACCGACAATCCGGACTTGCTACCAATTGGTTCGCTGGACGGTACTGCGGCGCAGCCTGGTTTGTTGAAGTTGAAAGACCAGAACGGAGACAAAGTAATCAACGACCTGGACCAAGTGGTAATTGGCAATGCCAACCCCAAAATGGTAGGCGGCTTCAACCAGCAGTTCACGTACAAAAGCTTTGATGCCAGCGTGTTTTTGAACTTTGTGCTGGGCAATGATGTGTACAACGCCAACAAGATTGAGTTCACTACGAACACGGCCAACACGGTATTCAGCAACGTGCTCGATGACATGAACTCCCGCTACCGCATCACCGAAACTGATGGGTCGTTTATCACTTCGCTGGACCGGCTGCGCGAAATCAACCAGGGCGCTAAAATCTGGCGGCCAACTTCCAGCTACTTCCTGCATTCGTGGGCTGTGGAAGATGGCTCGTTCTTGCGCGTCAACAACGTAACCGTGGGTTATACCCTACCCAAGGCCTTAACCGCTCGCGCCAAAGTGCAACAATTGCGCTTTTACGTGACGCTTAATAACTTGTATACCTTTACCAAATACACGGGCTACGACCCCGAGGTGAACACGCGCCGCTCTACGCCCCTTACGCCGGGTGTCGATTATGCTGCCTATCCGCGCAGCCGTGCCTTCCTATTCGGCGTGAATCTCTCTTTGTAATTCCCACCTGATATCCATATGAAATCTCTCGTTTTTTTTCGGGCGGCACTGGCTGCTAGCGTCTTGGTTGGTACCGCCGGACTGGTAACGTCTTGCCGAGACTATCTCGATGTAGAGCCAATTGCGCTCAATACAACTGAGTACTCCTTTAGTACGGTAGCCGGGGCCACAGCCGCAATTATCGGGGCCTACGACCCACTTTCCGGCGACAATAGCTACGGGCAGCGCGTAAGCATGTATTTCCCATACGACAGCGACGAAATGATCAGCTCGCCAGGTCCGGCTACAGATGGCGGACGCCGGGGTATTGCGCGTTACAAGGCTCTATCAACGAACACCGATCTGGCTAACCCTTGGAACACGCTTTACCAGGGAGTGGAGCGGACCAACATCTGCATTCAACAAATTCCCCTATCGCCGCTTTACAATAGTGGCACTGCCGCCGATACTGCCGCCCTGCACCGGCTGCATGGTGAGGCGCTTACCTTACGGGCACAATATTACTTCGACTTAGTGCGCCATTGGGGCGATGTGCCAGCACAATTCACTCCTTCAGTATCAGGGCAGGATTTTCTGCTTCCCAACGCCGACCGCAATGTGACACTTAGCAAGTTGCTCGATGACTTAGCCCAGGCCCAGAAGTTGGTTCCTTGGCGTTCTGGTGCTGGTGCTGGTGCTGCTAGTGAGCGGATAACCAAGGGCGCAGTGAAAGCGCTACGGGCTCGTATTGCTTTGTTCCGTGGAGGCTACAGCCCTAACCCAACCAACGGCCAGATGGTGCGGCCAACGGACTACCTTGATTATTATCGCATTGCCCGGCAGGAGTGCGCCGAGCTAATGGCTCGCCCTGCTGAGCACGGCTTGAATTCCAGTTTTTTGGAAGTATTTAAGAGCATCAACGAGCAGCGTACCGAGAGCGCCAACGAAATTATTTTCCAGGTAGGCATGACGGGAGCAACGGCCGTATCGGACAGCAAACTGGGTTACTATAACGGGCCCCGCCTGCAAAATCAATCGAGTATATACGGTTCTACGCAAGGTGGTGTAAACGTGGTGCCTACTTACTTCTACGCCTTCGACTCTACGGATACCCGGCGCGACGTAACTATTACCACGTATGGCATGGCTAGTAACAGCACCCTCTTTACGGGAGTGGCTCTGAACGTAATAGCGGATGGTAAATTCCGCCGCGACTGGCACACCCCGCTACTTACAGGGGCAAGCAACTATCTGGGATACAACTGGCCTATCATTCGGTTTGCTGATGTACTGCTGATGTTTGCCGAAACGGAAAACGAGCTAAATGGTCCTACTACCGCTGCACAGGAGGCCCTACTACGGGTACGGACTCGGGCTTTTGCTGGCAACCGGGCGCAGGCACTGGCGACGCTGGCGCAGGGTGGCTTCGGCCTGACCAGCAAAGCGGCGCTGTTTAATACTATCGTGAACGAGCGGTACCTAGAGTTTGGTAGCGAAGCCATTCGCAAGTACGACTTGATCCGTTGGAACTTGTTCAGCACTAAAATAGCCGAAGTAAAAGCCAACCTAGAAAAGCTGGCCAAAGGCGAAGCTCCTTATCAGAATGTGCCGCTGTATCAGTACTACCGTACGCCAACCGCCGGCAGCAGCGTACAGTGGACCCGCTCGTTCTATCGTCCTTCGCCCACGCCCAATACAGCACCTGCCGGTACGGTGCGCATAAACTGGCGTCTGGCAATTGACGCTACCTACATAGCTAATACCAAGCCTCAAAATACTCCCTATACCTTGGGCACCACCACCGTGGTTAGTGGAGGCCAGGGACTGGCTGCCGAGTACGTTCCAGGCCAAGGCAAGGAATTGCTACCCATTCCGCAGAGCACTCTCGCCGCTGATAATGCATTAGTTCAGAACTTCGGCTACAACTAGTAACCGCTAACCGGCATTTTTAGTGTTGCTTGATACAAGGCCACGATCTTCAGAAAGAAGGTCGTGGCCTTTGTGTTTCTTACTTATTTCAACTTTCCTGCCTTGCTAGCCCTGACACTACAGGAGAGTGCACCCAATGTTGCTGCTCATTTTTACTGCTATCCTTTTGTTGCGAGGCCCAAAAGGTAACTGTGTTGCATAAGGTGCGTCAGCGAAAGTTTCCGACAACTTCGTGTGCCGCTAAGAATTGAGTTTTAGCAGGTAGTTTAACGCCTCATGTAGTAATCAAGGCCCATCATCATGTTCAGTTTATCGGGAAAGAAGGCGGTTATTACAGGTGGCGGTAGCGGTATTGGCAAAGCCATTGCGCTAGTGTTTGCCGCTCAGGGTGCCCAGGTGCATATTCTTGAGCTGAATGCGGCCGCTGGCGAGCAAGTAGTGGCCGAGATTCAGGAGGCGGGGGGGCAAGCCCGCGTGCACAGCGCCGATATCAGCCAGCAAGTACAGGTGCTACCCATTTTCAATCAGATTGGCCCGTTCGATATTCTGGTCAACAACGCGGGCATTGCGCACGTCGGCAACTTGGAAAACACCGCAGAGGCAGACTTCGACCGGATATACAATGTGAATGTGAAGGGGGCTTACAACTGTTTGTATGCGGCCATACCACAGCTGAAAGCCAATGGCGGCGCGATTGTGAACATGGCTTCCATTGCCGCCCTCGTAGGTATCACCGATAGGTTTGCGTACTCGATGAGCAAAGGCGCCATCTTCGCCATGACCTTGTCGGTGGCGCGCGACTACTTGGCGCATAACATCCGGTGCAACAGCATCTCGCCGGCCCGTGTGCATACGCCGTTCGTTGATGGCTTTATTGCCAAACACTACGCGGGACAAGAACAGGAAATGTTCAACAAACTTTCTCGCAGCCAGCCCATCGGCCGCATGGGCACTCCCGCTGAAGTAGCAGCCCTGGCCCTCTACCTCTGCTCCGACGAAGCTGGTTTCGTAACCGGCTGCGACTACCCATTGGACGGCGGCTTCACCAAACTCAATAACTGACTGCGGCTTGTGGATTGTTAGCTTTCAGTAACTAGCAGTCGAAACCTATCTACCAGTCATTATTTGGCACCCCCCGACAATTAATTTCTTAGTCACCAACCAAACCCCATGAAACTAATTCGCTACGGCCAGCCCGGCCACGAGAAGCCAGGCGTGCTATTGCAGGACCAGCAAGTTGACGTATCTGCTTTCGGGGAAGATTACACCGAAACCTTTTTTGCTACTGATGGCCTAAGCCGGTTGGCGGAATTCGTGCGAGCTAATGCCGATCAGTTGCCGGCTATTGCGGCGGGCGAGCGGCTCGGGTCGCCCGTGGCACGGCCTTCCAAAATTGTGTGCGTAGGGCTAAACTATGCCGACCACGCCCGGGAAACTGGCGCCACGCCGCCCGCCGAGCCGGTGCTGTTTTTTAAATCGACAACGGCACTGGTTGGTCCTAATGACGACATTGTAATACCCAAAAACTCAGTTAAAACAGACTGGGAAGTGGAGCTAGCGGTGGTAATAGGCAAACAAGCTTCTTACGTAGAAGAGGCCGACGCGCCTGATTACATTGCGGGCTACACGCTGCACAACGACGTATCGGAGCGAGAATTTCAGCTGGAGCGCAGTGGCACCTGGGACAAGGGCAAGGGCTGCGACACTTTTGCGCCAGTTGGTCCGTTTCTGGCTACGCCCGACGAAATAGGCGACGTAAACAACCTGCGCCTGTGGCTGAGCGTGAACGGCCAACTGATGCAGGACGGCACCACTGCCAACCTGATTTTCCGCATTCCGTTCCTGGTTTCCTACATCAGTCAGTTTATGACGCTACTGCCCGGCGACATCATTTCAACGGGCACTCCGGCTGGGGTTGGCTTGGGTTTCAAGCCGCCAGTGTACTTGAAGCCCGGCGACGTGGTAGAGCTTGGCATTGATGGACTGGGTACCTCGCGCCAGGAGTTGAAGGCGTATCCTAAGAGCTAGCTGGCACTTTGAAGGCGGCTACGTGCCAGCCTCTTCTAAGCTGACCTAAAAAGCAGTTTTGAGATTTATAAGCCGGCAAGTTGGTTGTAAATAGCCCACTTGCCGGCCACGTTTTCACGCAGCGTACAGCTACGGAGCTTGGCATTTCATCCGTGGTTCTTGCTCATCTGCACACTCTTAGGGAGCTATGGACTTACAACTGCGTGATAAAGTTATTATCGTAACGGGCGGGGCCAAGGGCATTGGCGAAAGCATTTCGCGGGTACTAGCTGCCGAAGGAGCTATTCCGGTGGTAGTGGGCCGCAATGCCAACGACAATGAAGCTCTGGTAACAGCTGTGGTTGCTGCTGGGGGCCGGGCCGGCTCCGTAACGGCCGAGCTATCTGACCCAATGGAGTGCGAGCGGGCCGTGCAGGCCGTGGTAACCCAGTTTGGGCGCATTGAAGGCCTCGTCAACAATGCCGGCGTGAACGACGGCGTAGGTTTGGAAAGCGGCAATTACCAAGCTTTCATGGAGAGCCTGCACCGCAACGTGGTTCATTACTATCTAATGGCCCACTATGCCCTGCCGGAGTTGAAAAAGTCGCGGGGGGCTATTCTCAACATCACCTCAAAGACGGCCGAAACCGGCCAGGGCAATACCTCGGCCTACGCTGCTGCCAACGGGGGCCGCAATGCCCTCACGCGCGAATGGGCCGTGGAACTACTTAAATACGGTATTCGGGTGAATGCCGTGGTGGTGGCTGAATGCTGGACGCCCGCCTACGAAACCTGGATCAAGACCCTCCCCGATCCTGAGGAAAAGCTGCGTGAAATCACCGCTAAAATTCCGCTGGAAAACCGCATGACAACGGCCGAGGAAATTGCCAACACCACTACTTTTCTGCTGTCGGCCTGCTCTAGCCACACCACGGGCCAAATCATTCATGTAGATGGCGGCTACGTGCACCTCGACCGTGCCCTAGCCAACGCCTAGCCGGAAATTTTAGCACACTCCTTCTTTGTAGCTATGCCCAGAAATTCTCTTGGAAGAGGTGCGCTCTGGGTTACGCGGTGGCGGCCGTCTTAGCCTACCGCGTGGGCGCGACTGCCAGCCGCAGAACGAGGTCAGGGTGTAGGCGGATAAACGCAGCGGTTGGCCGGAGCCACGCCCTTGGGTTCGTTAACTGTACAAACTACCAGCTAACCCAGGCGTAAGTCACGCGGCTTCCTGATTCACTAGCGCAATTTCGACAACACAACGAAGAACGAGTTTTGCTGCCTTCAAAACATGGAAACTCTCCATACTTTTCTAGCAATGCTAGAGCCCGGCGGGCCGAGCTTCATGCCGACCCAGATCGTGATAGTACCGCCTTTGGTAGTGGAGGCGCTGGGCGGCAAAACGATAAAGCGAGTTGTAGGCACTCTCAACAACCATCCGGTGCGGCTGGGGCTGCTGCCAGCAACGGGCGGCGGGCGCTACCTGATGATCAACAAAGACACGTGCCGCGCGGCCGGGGTGCAGATTGGGCAGCACGTTACGCTCAGCCTTGCCCCCGACCCCAATCCGGAGGCGGTTGATTTGCCAGCGGAGTTGGCGGAAGCCTTGGCCGCGTGGCCCGAAGCTGAAATTAGATTTAATGAGTATTCCGCCAGCCACCGACGGGCTATGGCACAGCGCGTAGCCACTGCCAAACAGGTGGAAACCCGGGCGCGCCGGGCAGTGGAGTTGGCCGAATGGCTAGCCACTGGTCGGCATCCTTCCCGGAAGTCGTAGCGCCGACGGCCTGAAAAGCCTGCTGCACTTAGCCCGCAGGGTTGGCTTTGCGCACCTGGGGGTATGGACCTATGGAACTAACGGTTCATGGTGCCTATCGGTATAGACTTACGCGACGCTGGCCGATTATGTATCTGTTGCCGGAGCCTTAGTTGTTATCTTTAAACTACCTATCTGCCATCTGCTACATGCCCCTTTTTACTTCTCGCCAGGCCCAGACCTTTTTGCTTCATGCTCTTACTTGGATGCTGCTTGGGGTGCTGCTAGCGTTGCAGCCAACGGGGCGGCTTCCTCAACCGCAGTTCTATTGGCTGCAAGCGGCGCTTTTTTTTGTGTCGCTGGGAGTGTTCTACCTTAATGTGTATTGGGCCGTACCGCAGCTGCTATATGGGCGGCGGTTGCTGAGCTATGGGGTATTTGTGGTAGTAGTGGTTGTTGCCGTGACCCTGCCCTACCGACAAGTGCAGCAGGCACTGGAAAACCGCTACCACAGCCAATATTCCACTGGGAATTCTCCCCCGCCGCGTGCAGAGTTTCGCTGGCTGGGGCCACCGCCCGGCGGGGCGTCCTTCCCTCCGGGCGAACCACGGCGATGGAGTGGGCGCCAAGGATGGGTGAACCCAGCAGTGATGCTTTCCACGTTGCTGGTTTTGGGTTTGGGCACCAGCGTGGCGGCCGTGCAGCGCGGGCAACAGGAAGCCCAGATCCGGCAGGCCCTGGAGAAAGAAAAGCTCTCGACGGAGCTGTCGTGGCTGAAAGCTCAGATCAACCCGCACTTCTTCTTCAACACCCTCAACAACATCTACGCCCTTACACTACTCGATGGCGACCAAGCCCGCGAGGCCATTCACCGCCTCTCACGCATGATGCGCTACGTGCTGTACGACACGCAGAACGGTACGGCTTCACTTAGCCAAGAGCTGCTCTTCGTGCGCGACTACATCGACTTGATGCAGCTGCGCCTCACCAACAATGTCCGGGTGGAGTACGAAACGCCGGATGTGGTACACGAGGCAGCCATTGCGCCCATGATACTGCTTACGTTCGTGGAAAATGCTTTCAAGCACGGGATTAGCGCCTTGGCGCCTAGCCATATCCGTATCGTGGTGCGGCAGCCCACGCCGCACACGCTCGATGTGGAGGTGCGCAACTCGGTTTTTGCCGACCGCCCATTGGCGCTGGATGAAAACCACGGCATTGGGCTGGCCAACACCCGCCGCCGCCTAACACTGCTTTACCCCGGCCGCCACACCCTTACCGTAACCGAACTCACGCCCGAGCACGAATACTACGTGCACCTCACCCTCTCCCTGCAGGTATGAAACTTAATTGCATTGCCGTTGATGACGAGCCACTGGCGCTGAAGTTGGTTGCTCGTTTTATTGAACAAACGCCGTTTCTAAACCTAGTTGGCAGCTACGGCAGCGCGGTAGCCGCCCTGCGCGGCTTGCAGCAGCAAGCCACGCCGGTCGATTTGCTGTTTCTCGATATTCAGATGCCCGACCTAAATGGCCTGGAATTAGCCCGCGTATTAATCCGCGAACCGGGTCAGCAAGGTCCGCGTGTGGTATTTACCACCGCGTTCAATCAGTACGCGCTGGAAGGCTACAAAGTGGATGCGCTGGATTATCTGCTCAAGCCGTTCACCTACGAAGAGTTTTTGCGCGTGGCCAACAAAGCTAAATCATACGCTGAGCGAAGCCTGCCTGCGAACCAGCCCACCATTTCGGCCCCAGCAGAGTCCCCTGGCCCCCCCGACGACTATTTGTATCTGAAGGTGGAATACCAGCTTGTGCGCGTACCCTTCCACGATATTCTGTATATCGAAGGGCTCAAGGATTACGTGAAGGTGTACCGGCAAAATGAGTCCAAGCCACTGCTTTCCCTGACTAGCTTGAAAACGCTGGAAGAGCGTTTACCGCCGCGTTTGTTTATGCGCATCCACCGCTCCTACATTGTAGGCCTCAGTCATATAGCGTCCATCGGGCGGGGCACAGTGCATATCGGCACCGAAACCATTCCCGTCAGCGACACCTACCGCGAAGTTTTCGACCAGTTCGTTAGCCGCTGGAAGTAGCGTTTGCCAAGCCACCTACCGCTTCGTTCGGGCATGGCGCCGGAACTACGTGGTTACCGAGTACGCAAGGACCTGCACCAACTGGTGCGGCACCGCTTAGCAGTGGTGTTGCTACGCCAAGCCCGAG
Source organism: uncultured Hymenobacter sp. (assembly GCF_964242765.1). Lineage (NCBI taxonomy): Bacteria > Pseudomonadati > Bacteroidota > Cytophagia > Cytophagales > Hymenobacteraceae > Hymenobacter > uncultured Hymenobacter sp. Next base: position 50,299 of record NZ_CAXTBM010000002.1, on the reverse strand, counting down.
TGAAGCGGAACCACCTGCTTTTTCAGCTCGATGACCACAAGTATGGCGTTGTGGCTAAGCGCTTCCAGCTCCACTTCTTCGGTGTTCCACAGCGCTAGGCCGTCTTTTTCGTGTAGTAGTCTGCCCTCCACTTCAAAGGCGCCGGCCAACACGAAAGCAAAGAATGACGCCTCGTTTTCGAGACGGTAAACCACTTCCTGTCGCCCCGCAAATCGGCCAACACTCACGGCAAAGGGAAGTGCCTGGTTGGTGTGGTGCCCAGATATCACTGTTGCCAGCTGGTTCTCAACCGCCGACAGTTGAAAGCCAAACACTTCATTGCCAACGCTAATAAGGTGTTCGGTTTTCAACCACAAATGCAGAAACGTAACCAACTCTGTTTCATACGGATTGGTTAGTTGCACCGTGGTGTTTGCCGGCACAGTCAGCAGCTGTATTTGTTCTACCTCAACGGTGGTATTGCCTGCTGAAGTCTGTACAATCAACTCGCCAGTTACGGGAATCAGGATGCAACACGAGTGCTGCTCGGCGGTGAATTCCAACTGCTGCCCACCGCCTAGGGTTTCCTCGTTCACGGCATACAGATTACCGAAAGGCTCTTTATGCTCGTGCACATAAGTTCCAAAGCTGAAAGTACTGTAGCGACGAAACTTGCTGGTTTCCGTGAGCCCCCGCTGGTCGGCCAGAAAGATTTTACCTGGTGTTTGCTTGATCATACTGTTGCGTGAGTTGCAGTAAGAGCGAAGTTGATTTTCATTAACAACAGAACAACGTTCTGTTTCAAGGCGCTAGCCAATCGAGGCAAGAAAAGTATGGGGCGCTGCTACTGCATGGTAGTGTCCTGCCAGATCAGACGGGGCGGTATAAGCAGCATCGTCGATTTGCAGCTTGCTTTCAAACGAGCAAAGCGCCTCCGTCACACAGCTATAGTTAGAGCCAGTAGTGCGACCCGTTAACGGGACTAATCCTAGGCCGGCGGCTCTTCCTTGCTACAGGCAGAAAGTGGAGTTGGAGTGGAAACAACTCTAGCTACCAGGCTTTTAAGAAAAGGCTTTCTTTCCATTAAAACAGCGTTTGCTAGTGATACAACTAATTCGATAGATGAATTTCGCTCACTCTTAGCATGGCATCATTCCCCAATCGACGGTTAGGGCCAGTGAATCGACGGATTGCCTGCCGCATCAGTAAAGCGCTCAGAAGCTTACCCTTTCGCTGTCAACAAATTTATAGCGCACAGTTGCTTGCCATGCATAGTGGCCGCTATACACCAGCAGCAACAACTTCTACCCAAGAGTGAGCGCGCAAGCAATGCGTAGCCTCAGCTATAAATCACCAGCTACCAGCTAGCAAGTATTATAGCCGGATACTGAAAGCCAATGGCTGGAATATCCACTCCCGCGTGTAGGTGTTCAACACAATTCGGACGCCAGCTTCCAAGGGTGTGCGTAGGCGCAGCACGTTGAACAACACCGACGTGTCGAGGCCGACATTGCGGTAGTCCAGTTCACTGGAAATACCTACGCTCCGGCCCTGGGCGACATCGAGGAACCCATTGGCTCGTATTCGCTGCACGTACAGCCACCGCCCCACCGACCAGTGCGGATAGGCTATGGGCAAGTAGTAATCCAGGGAAGCGGCACGTAGCCTATCGAAGCTTACGTAGCCTTCGCCGCGCGGAAACGAAACGGCCGCCGCAAACTGGTACTGGCGTTGTTGCTGCCATTGGTAGCCCGCCCGCAGCCGTAGCGCATGATGCTTGACCAATCCCGGCAAATACACGCTGCCTTGCCCGGCCCACTGCCGCGCATCGAGGCCCGTACCGAAGGGGGTGAGGCGCGAGGTAAGCAGCAACGAGCCGCCCCAACGCGGCGCCACGTCGCGGGCGCTAAGCCGCAGCTGGCGCGCGTAACTAAGCGTGGTTTGCACAGCGTGCACGGGCCGGTTGGGACCCGGTTCGGTGCGCGAACGTACCGGCAAATCATAGTCGCTCACCCGCTCGTGGAGGTAATAGCTGCTTAGGGTTAAGGCCTCCAGGTACTTCGAGCGGGTGAGCGTGAGGGGTAGGCGCAGGCCAGCCGTCAGACGGGTGTAGCGCCATTGGTCGCGCCGAAGGCTGTCGAGGGGCTGATTTGGGCCCCGGGCGCGGTCGATGTACCGGGCTGCGTCGCGGCCGCCGTACGTGACATCAGCATCCAGCACCGGGTACTGGCCCTGATAGCTCAACCCACCAAAAACGGCTCCGGTGCGTTCAGTTTGGTCGTAAGTAAGCCCCGCAATGGCTTGGGTGGTACTAAGCACATCCTGCGAACGGACGCCCAAACTGACGCTGTTGCCGGCCGGGTTCTGCACTACGCCCCACCCAAACACATTGAACGCATTGCGTAGCACTGAGTAAGGCCTTGTAGGATACTTGCGCGCCGTATCGGTAGGAGCAGTGCCAGCTAACAATGGCAGCAAGGTAGTTGCGCCCGGCTCTTGCGCCGTCAGGGCCGCTGCATAGGGGCCGGGGGTAGCGGTAGTGGCAGCCGGTACGGGAAGCCAGGTAGCGGGGTCCAGGGGCATTTCCATCAGGCGGGCCCCGGTGGCGCGGTAGTCATGAAAGGTTAAGTGGCGTCCGTCCGCCGATACTGCCGCGTGGTAGGCCCCCAACGGTCGGGAAGTTACCTGATAGGTCTGCCCAGTGCCGGTATGCACGGCGTACACATTGTCGATGCCTGACTGCGGCGAATTATACAGCACGTATTCGCCCCAGGGTTGCGGGTTGCTTGCATTAACATTGGCTACTGGTAACAAGGCGCGCGCCGCCCCAGTGCCCGGGTTTAGCAGCTCAAGGGTTTTGCCGGTAGGCTTAAGTGTCACCGCCACTATATGCTGCCCGTCGGGCGTCCAATGGGGCTGCTGATAGAAGTCGTTCTGCGGGTTGGGCAGCGTGGTGAGCACAGCGCCGGTGCGGGCATCGAGCACCGATAAGGCATGGTGGTAGCTGGAATCCGTTTCCATAGCAACCAGTTGGCGGCCGTCCGGCGAAAGGGCCGCGGCGGTGTAGCGGTGGTGGCGCCCTACCCGCGCTACTTGGCCGGTAGCCAGGTCCAGCACCTTCAGTTCAGAATACACGCGCTGGCCCCAGCGGGCGTCAAACCGGTACTCCGGCCACACCACTTTCCCGCCGCCCACCGACAACATCTCGGGCAGGTTCAGGGGGCCCAGTACATATAGCTTTCGCGCCTTCCCCGCTTTGGTTGACAGCAGCACAAGTTGCGCGATGTCACCAAGGCCGGTTTTCAGGGCCACTACGGTGCTGTCGTTGACGTACTGCGGGTATTGGTACTGCGTGAATACCCGGCCCTGGTATTGCCCGGGCAGTTCCCGCGCCTCCGTTAGCTTCAACTCTCGCTGCTGGCGTTGCCACGTCGAATCGAGGTTGGCCATGGTGCGGGTGTAGAGTTGCTCTATCCGCAGGCCCGTGGTGCGGCGGAGGCTGTTGGAAAACGAAAAGGGATAGAAAGGGAAACGGTTGTAGCGAGTTAAAACCCGGTCCCACACGTCGGCGCCGTAGCGAATTTTGGCATACGAGGTCAGGTAGTAGCCCAGCACGTACCAGTCGGGCACATTGTCGCGCAACGAGCCATTGGCGGCCTTCTGGTAGTTGTAATGCAGTGCGGCCAGCCGGTTAGCACGCATTCCGACGCCAAACGCCGGAATACGGCCCCGGCCGCTACGAGTCAGGGCGGTTTCGGTGCCCACGGCATCACCCTCAAAAAACCATTGGGGCAGCCCTACGGCTGCTACGCCAAGCGCACCATCGCCGAGTAGTGGGCCTAGCAGCCGGCCAATGCCTTGCCGCCCTTTCTCGAACTGCCCGACGTGCCGGTATTCGTGCACCACCAGTTGGTCGAGCCAGTCGTTGGTGCCCAGCCCCATGCCTTGCTCCGGCGTGGCGTAGAACTCGGCGTGGCGCGGCAGAAAGGTTACAAACCCGTTGCTAACGCTGGTGCGGGTTTGCAGCACCACCGAAATAGGACGCGGATTCACGCCCAGCGTGGTGGCTCCGGGGCCGTGCACCTGCTCTAGTCGTTGGGCTGTGCGCTGCGCCGCTGCTTGAAAACCTGCCGGGTATATCACCCGGAAGTGCGGCGTCTGCACCTGCTGCCAGTGCAGTGAAGGTGGATTTTGGTCGAGAACAGGCAGGCTTTGGGCTCTGCCGGCTCCCGAAAAAACCAGAGTTGCCAGAGCAGCTAGCAGAAACGTGCGCATCAGGGTGGAACGGAAGGATAAAGGGCGAGAAGTTAGGCTACATTCCGCTAACTGCTTCCCCGGCAGACTGCATTTATTGCTGGGTTGCTGTTTCAACTAGAAGCCCGCCCCACTACTGCGGAACGGGCTTCTGTTTGCTGTTTGCCAAGCAGTAGAGCGAAGGCAAAACACTATCTGTTAGACTCTACCTTTTAAGTATGAAGCAGTATTACTTGTTCAGCACAATAGTTACCACCTTAGGGCCACTCACTACAAACTTGCAGTCGTTGAAGTCCGGGGCAGACAACTTAGGACGCACATTATTAGAAAAGGCGTAAGGCTCCGTCGGAATACCTACAAAGTTCTTGTCCAGTTTGTCGTTGTTGTTGGTGTCTTGCGTTATGGCTACGGCCCACTCACCGTTGGGTAAGTTGATGGGCAGCGTTACTTGCTGCTGCCCACCAGGCTGAATCACCCGCATGAAGGCATAGCCACCGTGCTGCAAAAACTTGTCGCGCACATTGTAGAAATACAGCTTTACCACCGATTTAGTAGAAGCCAACGCCGACACTACTACGGTAACAGACGAGGTACCCGCCGGATTATCCCCGGCCACCGACGGCGTAGGTAGTAGTTGACTGCCACCAATCATCAAAAAAGCAAGCTGAGGTAGTTTCATAAGCGGAATACAGTTCGAAGTAGAAGACAGCGAAAGGCCAACTTGAGTTAACCGCAAAAAGTGCCAATTCTGACGAACACCCAAGATATACTTATTGCTGCACACCAGCACGGTGGAACTGGCTATTTCTTATGAAACCGGCGGCAACAGCCTTATCAGTTGCTTGCTTATAACAATCTTAGGCACGCTACTCCATAATTTACTATATAGGGACGCAAATGTTAAAATGTGGTAAAAGGCCTCCTTTATTATTAAAGTTTTATTTATTATAGCCTTGTTCATACTTCTTGTTACCTGAATACTTCCTGAAGTCCTTGTTTATGTTGTTATAAATGTGTTTGTTAAAGAGCCATTTCGGCTTTTATCTGACGCTTTAGTATGCAAATCAGACGCATGACGGGCCGCTTGGCTCGCGGGTGGTACTACTGCCGCAAGTAAGCTTGTCTCTTTCGCGCTTTATCCGTTTCCGGCCTGGTTTTCAGGGCGCAGGGGCCTGTCTCCCCCTTATAATTCAATATATTTTATTGTTCAGGGCTCTTTAGCCGCCTGGTCTGATAAGCAGGAAACAGTTTTCAGTTATAGCAACTAAGTGATACGCAACCTCTCCATTGTTCTTGGTGCAGCACAGAACTGAGCAGACAGTTAGCTACTTATCAGGCGGTGCTCATGTCAGAACATCCTTTTATATTGATAAATTGCCATACACTAGTTAGCACGCCTTAGTCGGCACGAAAGCCTGCCTTACAGCTACGCTGCAAGCGTAGGGCTTATTTCTCATATCAGTTACTAGGGCGTTAAAAAGCGTAAACGGAATGCAGGCAAATCTGCGCTGCTTCTGCATGTCACCTTTAAATATCTAAGTTTTCCAGACGAGCCGCATGGCAAATCTCGTCGATTAGTATCTCGATGTCATGCGGTTCGGTGGTTGGGTTGAGAACCCAGTTGTTAAGCGCCTGGCAGTAGACTCGCAGCATCTCGCTGCTCCCAATAGTTGCTATCTGGTCGTGGTGAAATTCCTTTATCCAAGCCGCCATTTTTTCCCGAACCCGAGGATCGGCGTAGGATGCACCAGGCGGAATTGAGGGCGGCGTGAATTTTGACATATTCAATAATAATTAGAATATATACAAGATACGAAAATTCTTATAAAGAGTTTCTGGCCAAGAAAAATAGAATAAGTGCAAACCAACACTAGGGTGTGCGTCTACATTTGTTTCAACCAAGCCGAGGCCGTTTCGACGTTGTCGAAAGTAAGAATGAGGGGATGAGTAGTATGTTGCAACGTCAGATCGGTGGAGAGGCGGCTGTACACGTTGGGCGAATAAACCCAGGCGAAGTACTGTAAACCGGCCTCAGCCATAGCTGGAAACCAAACGTGTCCGCCCCACTCTGCGGCGTCCGACCACATGCTCGTTACACGGGTGTTGTCGTTGAGCACTTTGTGGCATCTCTCGTCGCGCAAGCACTCCAGCATTTGCAAGCAGCCCGTTTGCACTGTTTCCAGCGTCTGATCACCGGTCCAGTCCACGTATAGCCACTCCTGATTGTAATCGTAGATGATGGTAACGTAAGATGTTTCAAACAATACATGTTGGGCCATAACCGTGGTGTGCAATGAGGTGGTGAAATAGCAGGTGCGGGAAGTGCAAAGGTAAAACACATCTTATTCCTTTGGGTTGTTATACACTTCCGAGCGGAACGGTACCCGCATGTGCTATTGTTCTGTAGCATACCAGCCTTGCAACGTCCAAGAGACGCTGATTTGCGTACATCTGCCGTCGAGTTCCACCTGTTTTTATTGTCCCAATGTCTTTATTGAAGTTGAAGTCTTTTTTAATTTGCTTGTTGCTCTTTACAATGGCGTGCGGGCAACAACGCTCTGCCGATGCGCAGGCTCTTTCGCGTTCCACAGCAGGCGGTTTGCCTACGGCTGCGCAAGCCAAAGGCTTGGCAGTAGCAACCTTAGCCGGGGGCTGCTTTTGGTGTACCGAGGAAATATTCGAGGAATTGCGCGGCGTGAAATACGTGGTATCGGGATACGCGGGCGGTAAAGAGCAAAACCCCACCTACGAGCAAGTGGGCAGCGGCCAAACCAGCCACGCCGAAAGCTTCGAGGTATACTACGACCCCAAGCAAATCAGCTACCAGCAGCTGCTTGATGTGTTCTTTCTGGCTGGCCACGACCCAACCACTCTCAACCGCCAAGGTCCTGATGCCGGAACGCAGTACCGGTCAGTGGCTTTCTACCGCACGCCCCAGGAAGAGCAGCTTATTGAAGCCACTCTCAAGCGCGTTAACGCCTCCAAGCACTATACCAATCCTATCGTGACGCAGGTATTGCCTTTCACTAAGTTCTGGCCCGCCGAAGATTATCACCAAGGCTACTTCCGCCTGCACCCCGACAATCCTTACATTCAGTCGGTATCGGTGCCAAAAGTGATGAAGTTCCGGAAAGCATACCCGCAGCTGCTCAAACAACCGTTGTAAGCAACATCTGAACGCACGCTGGATGGCTTACCTGAGCTAGAGCGCAGCCGATGTCGCTGTGCTACTTGCGGCCGGCCGTGGAGCAGCAACGGGTATAAAGGCGGTGGCAGCCCTCCTTGACCACTAGCGAAGCGTGTGAAGCTGAGTTTCGTCTCCGCGGTAGCTATGGGTCTTTCCGAAATAGTACCGCACCAGCGCGCCGTATGTGCTACTTAGAACTCGGGTGGGCAACGCTGATTACAAAGCTGTTGTTCCTATAAGCTCGTTTGAATAGGCCATCATGCAGGACTCCCCATAGATTTGAGTGGGCAGGAACGGTTTTCTCCGCTGGCAGTCTGTATTTTGGGCCTCCTGATTTTCACCTGCTTTACTCCATGGCGTCGCCTACTATTCATTCCAAACTACCTGATGTTGGCACCAGCATCTTCTCTGTGATGACGCAACTCGCGCAGGAATGCGGGGCCATCAACCTAGCACAAGGCTTTCCCGACTACGACCCGCCGCTGGAGTTGCAAGAGGCGCTGGCCCGCCACGCCAACTCGCCCGGCCACCATCAGTATGCGCCCATGCCCGGTCTGCCCCGTTTGCGCGAAGCCATAGCCCACAAAACGGCCCGCGTCTATCAAGTGCCTGCCCCCGACGCTACCACGGAAATCACCGTAACCTGCGGCGCTACCGAAGCACTGTACGCCGTGCTAGCCGCTGTGGTGCACCCCGGCGACGAAGTACTGGTATTCGAACCCGCATACGACCTCTACGGCCCCGCAATTCGGCTGCAAGGTGGTGTACCCGTGTATGTTCCGCTCGACGCCCCCCTGTTCCGGCCGGACTGGAACCGGGTGCAAGCCGCCCTTACGCCGCGCACTCGCTTGGTCATGATTAACTCGCCCCACAACCCCAGCGGCGCCGTGCTGACTGCCGAGGACTTGGAGGCGCTAGCCGCCTTGCTTACCAACACCAACATCTTGGTGCTCAGCGATGAAGTGTACGAGCATATGGTGTTCGACGGTGTACCGCATCGGAGTGTGCTGCAACACCCGGCCCTGCGGGAGCGGGCATTCGTGTTGTCATCGTTCGGCAAAACCTATCATGCTACCGGCTGGAAAGTAGGCTACTGTGTGGCGCCGCCGGCCCTCACCACCGAGTTGCGCCGGGTGCATCAGTTCCTGACGTTCGCCGTGAGCACTCCCACCCAACATGCCCTGGCCGACGTGCTGGAAGCCAACCCCACGCACGACCAGGAACTACCCGCTTTCTACCAACCCAAGCGCGACTTATTTCGGGAACTGCTGGCGGAATCACGCTTCGAGTTGCTGCCCGCATCTGGTGGCTACTTCCAGCTTGCCCGCTACGCCCGCATCTCCGCCACGGAAACCGACGTGGTCTTTGCCCAACGCCTGACCCGCGAAGCCGGCGTGGCCGTGGTGCCTGTCTCGGCCTTCTACCACAACCACCACGATGATGGGCTGATTCGGTTTTGCTTTGCCAAGCAGGAAAAAACACTGCGGGCAGCGGCCGTCCGGTTGCGCGAACTGTAAAGCAGGCTCCTGGAAGGCCGGAAAGTAGTTGTTCTAATCCCCGTTACGGGCACTATGTTATTTCTGGGGCGGCCTAACATAGTTATGTCCAAATGAGCCGCAAATTATTTTCTGAAGTATACTATTATCTATTTTTAGCAAGCTTATATTTCTTATATAGTTATACCGCTCCCTCTCACCCACCTATTGCCTTACTACTGTGTCTGATTTAACTGTTTCTTTCGTGCAGGCTTCCTTGCAGTGGCACGATCCGGCGGCTAACCGCGCCGAAATGCATCGGCATATCGATGAGATATCCATTGCCACCGACCTCATTGTATTGCCGGAAATGTTTACCACCGGCTTCAGCATGGAAGCGGCTACACTCGCTGAAACCATGGAGGGCCCTACAGTGGCCTGGCTACGCGACATAGCCGCCGCCCGCAACGCCGTTGTTACCGGCAGCATCATTATCAAGGAGCAAGGCTGCTACTACAACCGCCTGCTTTGGGTGCGGCCCGATGGTAGCCTGAGCTACTACAACAAGCGCCACTTGTTTACGATGGCCAACGAACACCATACCTACACGCCTGGCACCGACCGACTGATCGAGGAATGGCGTGGCTGGCGCATCTGCCCGTTGGTGTGCTACGACCTGCGTTTTCCGGTTTGGAGTCGCAACTCTGTTACCCAGCCCTACGACCTTCTGCTCTACGTAGCCAACTGGCCCGCCGCCCGCCGCACCGCCTGGATGACCTTGCTGCGTGCCCGCGCCATTGAGAACTTAGCGTACACGATGGGCGTAAACTGCGTTGGCATCGATGGCAACAGCCTCGCCTACGCCGGTGACTCCGCGCTACTCGATATGCGTGGTGAATACCTAGTGGAAGTAGGCAATCAGGAAACCGGCATCACGCGGGCCCTTCGCCGCGCCGACCTAGAATCCTTCCGCGAACGGTTCCCCGCCCTCCAGGACGCCGACGGCTTCGAGCTAACGCAGCTAGTAGTTAGGTGAAATGCTGCAACAACAGCTTAGTGCAGAGCTACGATTGCGAGGCCGCGGCCATCTTTCCTCTCTTCGAGCTATCGTCTCAGAATAAACAAGCCTTCGACGCTCTTGTAGTCGTCAAAGGCTTGTCTTGTTTTCAGCCCTGTAGGATTTAGCAACCTAGATTGCCTCGTCGGCCTCCGCATTTCTTATAGAGGGGCAACGCATTATTTGACGACAAGCCGCTGCACCCCCAGTTGGCCATCAGTGGTTTCGCAGCGCACCATGTAGAGGCCGGCGGCTAAGCCCCGTAAGTCCAGATCGTGGCGGCGGGCAAGCGCCGCACTGGTGCGCACGGTACGGCCTGTGAGGTCGAGCAAGGTTAAACGCACGGGGCGGGCAGCTTCCACGGTGGTGGTAGTGGCCGCGGGATTTGGGTAGAGCGTAAGCGGAAGGCGTTGGGCAGTTGTGCTGCGGGTACTCAACACTTGGTTGCGCGGCGCCGCCGCCAGTACGCCACCGCTTTCCATGCCAATAAACAGTTCCAGACCACCGTCGCCGTTCACATCGTTGGCGGCCAGGGTGAAGTGGTTCTGCTCCCGGACTCCAAGTTGGGCATTTTCATAGGTGCCGCGGGCCGTGTTGTAAAACAGGTTGGTTCGGTCGAGGAAGACGCTGCTTTGAGCACGCAAGTTGCTGAACAGCCGAACAGCCCCCGACGCATCCACCGTAAGCAAATCCGGCGTGCCATCGGTATCAAAGTCGGCGACCAGCGGGTATAGACTGACGGGGCGAATATTACCGGCCGACCGGATCTGGCCGTAGTCGGAATTAGCAACGTCGAACGCCGTTTCGAGCGTGCTGCTGCCGTTGTTGCGGTAATAGCGCAGGCTCTGGCCGGGCAAATCCGTGCGGTTGGAATTGGTACCGTACAGCAGGTCTACGTAGCCATCATTATCAACATCAAAGAAAGCCGCCGCATCGTACTGGCTGTTAGGCACGTTGCTGATATAGCGTAGGGTCGTGGTGTTGAAGCTAGGCGCCTGACTTGGCGCGGCTTGGTTTAGGTAGAAGCCGAGGAAGCTGCTCCGCCCAACGGCGTAGTAGCCAATGCAAGCCAGATCCAGGGCACCATCCCGATTAAGGTCTACGATGGTAGGCCGCAGCAGCCCAAACTTCTTCGCCGATAAGTTCAGGTAATCCGTCGTGACGAGCTTATAGATGGCGCGGGAAGCAGTACCCACGTTGCGGTAGTACGCCACGGTCGCCACAAAAAAGTTGCCAGGCGCGTCGCGGCGGGTACCAGCCACCAGCATGTCCTTGAGTCCATCGGCATCTACATCCAAAAAGGCGGGGGCTGCCTGCGAACTAGCTTCTATCATGTCGCGCTGCAAGAAGTCCTGCTCCCGAAACTGAAAGTTGGGGGCGGCTCCCGTGCCAGCATTCTCGTAAAACCACACGGAGCGGCGAGTTTCGACGGTATCCAGGTTGTCGAACAGGTTGGGCGCGGTCAGTAGGTCGGGGCGCCCATCGAAGTTTACATCCAGATGATAAGCCGCCGGAAAGTTGGTGATGCGCACGGGAGTGGTACCCGTCGGGAAATTGCTGTTGAGGCTGGTAGCCGTCATCAATTCCTGCTGGGGCGTACCCTGGTTGGTAATGGCCACTAATTCAGGGCAATAGTCACGGCCTATCAGCAGGTCTTTGTCGCCATCCGCGTCCAGGTCGAGAGCCAGCAAGTTGCTACCCGACGAGTGCTCGGTGCCTCCTGGCCGGCACAGCGTGGTAGCCGAGAAGCTGTACGAGCCGCAGGTACCCAAGCAGGATTGAATGTTGCCCCAGCTGTCGGTTACGAGCCGGAGTTGTAGCCCGCCGCACGCACTCGTGCTGATGTTCTGGTAGTACGTGACGAATTTGTCGTTGGCCCAATCGTAGATCAGGACGTCCAGCCGACCGTCGCCATTCACATCCTCGATGGTAGGCATGTTGACGCCGGTGTTGATATTGATGGGCGAACTGCCAACCACGGCTGTCAGCAGCGAGGTGGTAAGCTGAAACGTGGGCAAACCACCCGCACCCGCCACGTTTCGGTAAACCTGGATGTCCACTTCGCTGTCGCCGTTGGTAAACAAGTCGGGCCGACCGTCGCAGTCGTAGTCACGCAATAAGGCCCAATTGTGCATTCCGGCCGGAAAGAGAGTTTCGTAATCGGGGGAATACTGCCACTGCCGCCCGCCCCCAGCGGCCGCCACGTTCAGGTACGTGAGGACTCGCCGCAGGCGTCGGTCATAAATAAAAAGGTCCTGCTGCCCGTCGGCGTTTAAATCGATACTGGAGAACTGGGGTGAGTCGAGGCCGCCAGCCCAGGCGTTGCGCAGCGTATCGGTGCCTTGCACTACTTTTGCTACCGACCGCAATTCGAACCCAAACGCGGTAGATTGCGCAACCGCCGGACGACTAGTCAACCAAGTGCCCAGTACCAAAAGCAAAAGAAGAAAGCGTAACGGCATAAGCAGGCAAGACTTTTTCAGAATAACACAACAATCTAGCTTTAAGTTACTACAATAATCATGCAGGACATTGCGGCCCTCTACGACCAGTTCCGCGCCTGTGCTTCGGTCAGCACCGACTCGCGGCAGGCCCAGCCCGATACGCTGTTCTTCGCCCTCAACGGCCCCACCTTCCGCGGCGCCGACTTCGCTCCGCAGGCTCTGGCACGTGGGGCCCGCCACGCCGTGGTCGACGATGCTGCCCTGGCTGCCGAGCACCCGGACCAGTACACCTACGCGCCTGATCCGCTGCGCACCCTCCAAGACCTAGCTCACCACCATCGGCAGCAGTTGACTATTCCAGTGTTGGGCATCACGGGCTCGAACGGCAAAACCACCACGAAAGAGCTGATATACGCGGTATTGAGCCGGCGCCTGCGCGTGCAGTACACACGGGGCAACCTCAACAACCACATTGGGGTGCCGCTTACTTTGCTTAGTATCCGGCCCGACGAGCATGAGCTAGCCATAGTGGAAATGGGCGCCAATCACCGGGGCGAAATCGAATTACTTTGCAACATCGCCGAACCCACACACGGCTTGATTACCAACATTGGCAAGGCTCACTTAGAAGGATTCGGCGGCCAAGAAGGAATTGCACAGGGCAAGGCCGAACTGTTTCGCTTTCTAGCCGCTACCAACGGCACGGCGTTCGTCAACACCCTGGATACCAAGCTGGTAGAGCTAGCGGCCATTGTACCCACCTGCGTGACTTATCCCGGTCCCACCGATACGTATCCAACCGCCTTGGTTAGTCCTATCCCGAACGTGACGCTCCGCCTCACCGATGGCACCCAAGTCGAGGCCCGCATCACTGGCGACTACAACTTCCCGAATCTGGCCGCCGCCGCCGCCGTTGGGCAATATTTCGGGGTACCGACCGCCGACATTGCCGACGCCTTGGCCTTGTATGCACCCACCAACAATCGCTCACAACTCATCCAAACGGGTCGCAACGAGGTGATATTGGATGCTTATAACGCCAACCCCAGCAGCATGAGCGCCGCCCTGCGCAGTTTCGCCACCCGCCCCGATACCAGCAATACAACTAAAGTGGTCGTACTAGGTGACATGTTCGAGCTAGGAGATGAAAGTGCAGCCGAACATGCTGCCCTCGGTACTATGCTGGCCGGGCTGCCTTTCAATAAAGTAGTACTGATAGGGCCAGAAATGGCGCATGCGCACAACATTTGCGGCAGCAGCCACAACCACTATTTCGTCACCAAAGCGGAGGCTGCCACCTGGCTGCAAAGCGAGACCCTGCAAAACCACCAAATTCTCATTAAAGGCTCCCGGGGCATGGGCCTGGAAACCCTGTTGGAATTCGTTTAGTCCGTGTGTTTTACGAATTTGAGTGAGGACGACTGGTGGTTGCCACTCGTGCGAAACAAAGAAGGCTGGCCACTTAGCCAGCCTTCTTTGTTTTCTACACGCTCTATTTGGTTGATGTCATGCTTCTGAGTTACCACTGCCTTTCAGCAAGGCCTAGCCTGGCAAGCGGCTTCAGGCTGTCATTCCGAGCGTAGCGAGCACCTGGCTTTCAAAGCTGAAATCAGTTCCTAGATTCCTCGCTGCGCTCGGCATGACAGACGAGATTCTCCAGTACTACCTGATTTGCTGGCACTTGTAGAAGCAACTTCTAGAAAGGACTCTCGAACTCCCTAAGCAAAGGAAGAATCTGATCTTTATCCGATACGTTCGGAGAATCTATTCCCCAATTGATAGCAAGTGCGGGGTCGTCCCAACGCAGACCGCCTTCGGCGCTTGGCTGATAATAATCCGAGCATTTATACAGGAAGAGCGTCTGATCGTCGAGGGCCACAAAGCCGTGGGCGAAACCGATGGGCACGTAAAGCATGTTGTAACGCTGCGCGTCCAGCTCCACCGCCAGATGCTGCCCATAGGTAGCGGAGTCGCGGCGCAAGTCCACAATAACATCAAGGGCACGGCCTTGGGCCACGCGTACTAGCTTGGCTTGTGCGTGGGGCGGCCGCTGGAAGTGTAGCCCACGAAGCACGCCACGCGCTGAACTCGACTGATTATCCTGCACCCACTCGTGGCGAACACCTGCCTGCTCGAAAACCCTGGCGCTAAATGATTCAAAGAAAGCTCCGCGGGCGTCGCCAAAAACGCGGGGAATAAATTCAATGACACCCGCCATTGCATGCTGCTTAATCTCCATGCGAGAATAGTAATAATTACAAGTATTGAAGTTGTTTTCGGGAGCAAGTTAGCTGGTTTACTTAACCCTAGCGGCGCTTGTGCGCTAGGGTAGCTACTTCGGCTAAGTACTTGTCGAGCACGATTTGCTCATCGAATTTAGATTCGGCTAAGTGGCGGCCCGCGCGGCCCATAGCTTCTAGCTCGGCACTAGGCAGCTCAAGAATGCGTAGCATTTTGGCCGCCAAGTCGGGCGCGTTGCGTACCTGGCAGAGCAACCCGTTTAGATTATCTTCCACGGTTTCGCGGCAGCCAGGCACGTTGGTCGTGACGATGGGCTTCCCCATGGCGGCGGCTTCAAGCAAGGTTTTGGGAGTGCCTTCGCGGTACGAGGGCAGTACCACGCAATCGGCTTGGTGGATGTAAGCGGCCACGTCGTCGGTGGTGCCTAGGTACTCGATGTTGCCCGCTGCCAGCCACAACTCGAATACAGCTCGCTTCACCCCCACTCCCCCCGACTCATCGACGCCGCCTAGTAGTTGCACCCGCGTGCCCGGCGCCACTTCCCGTACCAGCCGGGCGGCCTCGAAATATTCTTCCACGCCTTTCTCGTAGAGTACCCGCGCAATCATCAGGAACACGAACGGCTGTTGGCGCTTGAACTCGGCGGCCGGCCGGAATCGGTTGGTGTCGACTCCGGAGCCGGGCAGCACGTCGGTTATTTCTTGCCGCACCAGCTTATGTTGCAGAAACAGCGCCCGGTCGTCGCCGTTTTGAAAGAACACCTTGCGTGGAAACCGAAAAGCATAACGGTAAAGCTGCAAAGCAACCTTGCTCACGAAGTTAGGCACCAAAAACACCGTTCCTAAACCCGACACGTTGTTGATGCTGGGAATACCTGCCAGTCGGGCGGCCAGTGCCCCATAGATGTTGGGCTTGATAGTGTAATGCAACACGACATCGGGCCGCTCGCGCCGATAGATACCGTAGAAGCGGCGGGTCAGCTGGGCATCCTTCACGGGGTTGGTGCCCTTGTTCTCCATCAAAATCGGGACGTAGCGGCACCCAAGCTCGGATTGTAGGCGTTCGGAGTACGCGTCGGGGGGCGCAATAGCCACTACTTCGTGGCCAGCCGCCTGCATGGCTTTCACTAAGCTGCGCCGAAAATTCCAGATATTCCAAGAGGTATTGATAACAATGGCAACGCGCACGGATAGTAAAACAGTGAGATTGTGAAATAGTGAATTAGCGTTTCAGAGAGCAAAGATAGGAGCATGCGCAAGCAAGAGGCGTTGTGCATACCCAAGTACTTCTGTTAACTGCTGCGTGAAGTATGAGAATACTTGCGCAGTGCAGATAAATTCACCCCGTAACGCGCTTTTTCGGCTCTTACCTTTGTTGACTACTCTGTAGACTTCGTTTTCACCACTTACCACCCTGTTGCGCGTGTCGTTTTCCGCTTTGCTTTTGCGCCTGCACCTGCTGGTCCTACTTGCCTTCCTACTTTTTTACGCTATCAAAGCGGCCCTGCTGTTTTCGAGCCGCCAGGAAACGTTGCGCAATCTGCGCGCCCGCACCCGCATTGTCGATTCGCTGTTGGGACTCCTAATTTTGGGGTCAGGCATCTGGCTGGTGGCGCAGTATCCGGGCGCAGCGCCCCGCTGGCTATGGGTGGAGCTGGGCTTGGCCGTGGTTTTGTTGCCGCTGGCTATTGCGGCCATGCGCCGCCAGTACAAGCTGGGCGTGGCCTGCACGCTGCTCGGCCTTTTGTACCTGTACGGAGTGGCGCAAGCCGGCAGCCTCACCTTACGCCGCCCGACGCGCCCAGTTGCTAGTACCGCCGCACTTGGTCGGCCCGAAACCACGCCTACCCCCGATGCGGCCCCTCCCATCGATACACTCGCTGATGATGAACCTGGGCTTTCGGAAGCGGAAGCAGACGCGCTGAAATCGGCTACGGTAAGTGCCGCGCTTGCTTCTCCCCCCGCCGAGCCTGAAAACGACGGCGAAGACATCCTGGCGGATGGTAAAGCGCTGTTCAACAACAACTGCGCGGCGTGCCACGGGGCCGATGGGCGTTTGGGCTTGAACGGAGCCCACGACCTAAGTAAAAGCAACCTTAACACCACGGGCCGCGTGTATATGGTTACGCAAGGCCTAGGCAAGATGCCATCCTTTAAGGACAAATTAACTACGGCCCAGATCCAGCACATCGTAGCTTACTCGTTGACCCTGAAGTAACCCCTCTTAGCTGCACTCCATCGGGTGGCTTGTGGGTTCTCACAACATCCATACTACTTCTAGAGTCCACCCAATAGATAAGGGTCTATAGCGTAGCTGGACTGCAACTCGCGTTATCTACAACAGTATAAGAGTGCCTATGCTATTCCTTCGGCTATGCGGTAAGTAGGCTTCCCTTTTGCAAGGTGGGGCTTTATCGATTACCTAT
Organism: uncultured Hymenobacter sp.; assembly: GCF_964242765.1. Taxonomy (NCBI): domain Bacteria; kingdom Pseudomonadati; phylum Bacteroidota; class Cytophagia; order Cytophagales; family Hymenobacteraceae; genus Hymenobacter; species uncultured Hymenobacter sp. The sequence continues at coordinate 33,237 of NZ_CAXTBM010000002.1, read as the reverse complement.
TCCTTCCTACCCACTCTCTTCTCCTAACATGGCAAAAAAATCTAATTCTGGCGGCCGACAGCAAACCAACAGTACCCGCCACCCTGGTGCTTCCGACGCCCCCAAAGGCAACCAACCCACTCGCAACTCCGACACCGGCACTTACGAAACGGCTCAGCAACGAGAAACTGCTGTGCTGATAGCCGTACCCGACAAGCGGCAGTTGGAAACTCGCACGCAAGAGTACCTGGACGAGCTGGAATTTCTGGCGGAAACGGCCGGGGTGGAAGTGAAAAAGCGCTTCGTGCAGCGCCTCGACAAGCCCGACGTCCGCACGTTTGTGGGGGAAGGCAAGCTAGCCGAAATCAAGGCTTACGTGACGCATTCAGGCATCAGCGTGGTTATTTTCGACGATGATTTGTCGCCTTCGCAGCTGCGCAACCTGGAGGCGGAGCTGACAGTCAAAATAGTAGACCGCTCGCTGCTCATCATCGACATCTTTGCTACGCGGGCCAAAACTGCTACGGCGCGGGCCCAGGTGGAACTGGCGCAGTACCAGTATCTGCTGCCCCGCCTGACGGGTTTGTGGAGTCACTTGAGCCGACAGCGTGGTGGGGGCGTGAGCCAGCGCGGACCGGGGGAAACAGAAATCGAGACGGACCGGCGCGTGGTGCGCGACCGAATAGCGCTGCTGAAAGAGAAGCTTAAGGATTTCGACAAGCAAAGCCATACCCAGCGGAAGTCGCGCGGCGGCGTGGTGCGGGTGGCGCTGGTAGGCTATACCAACGTGGGTAAAAGCACGATCATGAACCTGCTGAGCCGCTCCGACGTGTTTGCCGAAAACAAGCTTTTCGCTACTGTCGATTCCACGGTGCGCAAGATTTCCTTCGACAACATTCCGTTCCTGCTCTCCGACACGGTCGGATTTATTCGTAAGCTGCCTACACGCCTTATCGAGAGCTTTAAGAGCACGCTCGATGAAATCAGGGAAGCCGACTTGCTGGTACACGTCGTAGATATTTCGCACCCTTCGTTTGAAGAGCAGATCGAGGTAGTTAACGAAACGCTGAAAGACATTGAAGCGGCTGACAAGCCGATGCTGCTGGTCTTCAACAAAATAGATCAATACCGGACGGATATTGAAACCGAGCGCCAAGCGGGCTTTGAGGGTATGAACGAGGACGAGGATGCACCCAATCGGCCCACGCTGGCGCAGTTGCAGGATACGTACATGGCCAAGATGCACGACCCGGTCATCTTTATTTCGGCTAAGGAGCGAGAAAATATCGAAGAGCTTCGTGCTTTGCTTACGCGCCATGTGGCCAAAATCCATTACCAGCGCTATCCAAACACGGTAATAGACCACGCAGACGGCGAGTAGCCTGCATCAAGTAGTGGCCCTGGCAAATTGCCAGGGCTTTTTGGTGCCCAGCCCCTTCGGTTTGTGTAATGCTTCCTACAACAAGCAGCGGTTAGCTGCTCGCTTTCAGACAGCTACCTTCTTTGTTTAAATAAATCGTGAGTCCCGAAACAACTCTAGGCATTGCTCAAACGGCTGCAAGCGCAATTAAGGCTCTACTAGTCAATATCTTATAATTTTAAATAATTAAGAAATCATATGAATATATTTTTAGTTTTTATAATTATTCGCACTCTGAATCAGCATATTTTTACTACCTTTCATCCTACTGTTTTACTTAAGTTTTACCTAGTTATTGAACAACCGGTATGAAGTCAAAATTTTACGCGTTAGCTCTCTCTTTGGGCCTTAGTTCTTCAGCTTTTGCGCAAGAGTCTCGTTTAGCTTTCGATAATAGTAAAGCTACGCCGGGCCGGCAGTGCGCCACTATGGACGTGCTTAAAGCGCAGATGGCTGCTGATCCTTCGCTAGCCAAGCGCATGGCGGCGGTGGAAGATCAAACCAAAAAGTTCGAATCCACTTCGACGTCCAATCGTTCGGTAGTGGGCGCAGTCGTGATTCCAGTAGTGGTGCACGTGGTTTATAACATAACCACTCAGAACGTAACCGATGCGCAAGTTGCGGCTCAGATTGACGTATTGAACAAGGACTTCGCCAAAACTAATTCCGACGTTACCTTGGTTCCGGACGCCTTCAAGCCGTTGGCAGCCAACACCAACATCCAGTTTGTATTGGCTCAGCAGGACCCTACCGGGGCCCCAACCTCGGGCATTATTCACAAGCAAACCAAAATTGCATCGTTCAGCAGCAACGATGCAGTAAAGAACTCCAAGAAGGGTGGTAGCGACCCTTGGCCCGCTAGCAGCTACCTCAATGTGTGGGTGTGCAACTTAAGCGGTGGTCTGCTTGGCTACGCGCAGTTTCCGGGGGGCAGAGCTAGCACTGACGGCGTTGTTGTGCTGTTTTCGTCGCTGCCTGGCGTCGCGTCCGGTCCTTACAGTAAAGGCCGTACGGCCACGCACGAAGTGGGTCACTGGCTGAATTTGCGTCACATCTGGGGCGACGCCAGCTGCGGCACCGATCTGGTAACCGACACGCCTACGCAGCAAACCAGCAACTACGGCTGCCCTTCGTTTCCGCACGTAACCTGCGGCAACAACGGCGACATGTCGATGAACTACATGGACTACACCGACGACGCGTGCATGTACATGTTCTCTACTGGCCAGGCCGCCCGCATGAACGCCTTGTTCGGCGCCGGCGGCAGCCGTGCCTCGCTGCTGAACTCGTCGGGCGCCAGGACTACGCGCCAGTTGGCCGTGGCTACTGCGGGTGGAGTAGCAAGCCTGGCGGAAATCCGCTTATATCCTAACCCGGCTACCCAGACTTTGAACGTATCGGTGCCGGAAAAGCAAGCTGCTACGTGGAGCGTGAAAGTATACGACCTGAGCGGCTACGAAATGAAGCAAGCCCGCTACGACGGTCAAGGCCGCGTGGCAGTTGCTAGCTTGCCCCAAGGGCTCTACCAAGTGGTGATGTCGGACGGTCAGCAAACAATCCGTCAACGTTTCCAGAAAGAATAACTTACTTGGTGTCGGAACCAAGCTGTGTTGCAGCACCGCCGGCTTCCCACACCCAACATTTCCCCTCATTCACCCACCTGAAAAGCCCGCCCCATCGGCGGGCTTTTCTATTACCAGCCTTGCCCAACCGATAAGAATCCGTTTGTGGCTTGCTTTCTACAACGGCACACTTGCCAAGAACCTATGCGAAAAACAGGAGCAGGTCTTCAGCGGGGGCCCGCTTATCCAACAAAACAAGCTGCAAGCCCTTTTTCGACGCGCTGAAAAACAAAGTGATAATCTTATCTTTCTGTTGTGCTCCGCCTCTAGAATAACCATTTTGCGGGCCTTCTAGTAAAGAGGCCTGCCTCGGACTTGTACCATACCCTGCCCGCATGAAAAGCTTATATCTGATGCGCCACGCCAAATCCAGCTGGAGCTTCGACGATTTAACGGATGAGCAGCGCCCACTCAACGACCGGGGCCGCGACGACGCGCCCCGCATGGGCCAAGCGTTGGCCAAGCGCAACATCAAGATAGACTTGCTGCTCTCTTCGGCGGCAGTGCGGGCCCTGACTACAGCCGCGCTGGTGGCCAAGGAAATAGAGTACCTGCCCGAACGAATTGCGGTGCGGCCGGAAATCTACCACGCCGATGTACAAACGCTGCTGGACATTGTGCGCTCCTGCCCCGACGAAGCGAATTCGGTGCTGCTTGTAGGGCACAACAACACCATTTCTGAATTCGCGGACCTACTGTCGCCGGGTGCGCTGCACGAGGAAATACCCACGGCGGGCATCGTGTGCTTGCACCTTCAGGTTGACCGGTGGGTTGATGCAAATCAGTCGAACACCGAGTTCTACTTTTTCGACCGGCCGCGCGATAAGCGGCGGGATGCCGAGTAAGGCCGCTAACCAGCCAAGCAATTTCGCCTGGAAAAGCTGTTTGAAATTAACGTCTTCGCGTAAAGAGCACAGGGTGCTACAGCTTGGTACCCAGACAAAGGCAACTCCAATGGAAGGGTCACTGCTTGGCCCCGTTGCATAAATGTTCATACTGAGCAACTGCAACTAGTAAGGAGGTTTTCCTTTCGGAAACCAGATAAAGAAGGACGCTTTTGTACGTGACGCTTGTTCTTAATGATGGAAAAAATTGAAAAGAAAGCCGCTGAAAAACCAGTGCTGCTGAGCCGGGAATTAAGCTGGCTGGCCTTCAACCGGCGCGTGCTGCAAGAAGCCCAAAACCCTGAGGTACCGCTGCTAGAACGCCTCAAGTTTATGGCCATTTTTTCCAGCAACCTCGACGAGTATTTCAAGGTGCGCGTAGCCACGCTCCGGCGGTTGGTGAAGCTCAAAAAGAAAACCCGTGCCAAGCTGGCCGACGACCCCACCGCCCAACTCAAAGAGTTGCTGGAAGAGGTGCGCCGCCAGCAACAAGAATTCGGCGACACGTTTCGCAACAGCCTGCAACCGGCTTTGCGCGAGCAGCACATCCACCTTATATCGGAGCACGACCTGACCGATGAGCAGCGCCAGTGGGTGCACCAGTACTTCGAGCAGCACGTGCAGGACTTACTCTCGCCGGTAATTCTCGATGAGAATCTGCACCACTTGTTCCTGAAAGACCAAACAGTGTACCTGACGTTTTACCTCTCCGAATCTACCGAGGCCAGCTCGAAAAAGAAAAAGCACGCTCCCCACGACGAGCGAATACTGGTGATGGAGCTACCCGTGAAGCGGCACGGTGGCCGCTTTGTGGTGCTGCCTAGCCAAGGCGAAGAGCAGTACGTGATGTTCCTGGACGATGTCGTGCGGTGCTGCGCCCATACGCTGTTTCCCAAGTTCAACAAGGTACAGGTGCATTCCATCAAGCTCTCCCGCGACGCTGAATTAGACATTCAGGAAGAGGTTTCGGGCAACCTGATGGCCAAGATCAAGAGCAGCCTGCAAAAGCGCGAAACCGGCTACCCCGCCCGCCTGCTCTACGACCCAGCCATGCCCAAAGAAGTAATGCAGGCGTTGATGCAGAAAACTGGCATCGGCACCGACGAGCTAGTAGAAGGCAGCCGCTACCACAACTTCCGCGACTTTTTCGGCTTTCCCGATTTAGGGCTGAACCACTTGGTGTACGAGGCGCACCCGCCCCTGCCCCACCCCACGCTGCCCCGCACCGGCCCTATGATTCCGGCCATTGCCGAGCGCGACCATCTACTGAGCCTGCCATACCAATCCTTTGACTACGTAACGCGCTTTCTACTCGAAGCCGCCAACGACCCGTTGGTAAGTGCCATTAGCATCTCGCTCTACCGGGTTTCCAGCAAAAGTGAAGTGGCCAAAGCGCTACTTAAGGCCGTGAAGCACGGCAAGCAAGTGACGGTGGTTGTAGAGTTGAAAGCCCGCTTCGATGAGGAGAGCAACATGTATTGGGCCGAGAAGCTGCAAAAGGCGGGCGCCAACGTTATATATGGCATTCCAGGGTTGAAAGTGCACAGCAAACTGGCCCTCGTGACCCGGGCCGAAGAAGGCCACAACCGTCTCTACGCGTACCTCAGCACCGGCAACTTCAACGAGAACACCAGCAAGATCTACGCCGACCACGGCCTGTTCACCGCCGATCCGCGCTTGACCAGTGAAGTGGCCGAGGTGTTCCGCTATTTCTATGACCGGCTCGACAAAGCTGGCAGCTTCAAGCACCTATTGGTGGCACCATTCGAGCTGCGCGAGCAACTCAATTCCTTAATTGACCACGAAATAGCGCTGGCTAAGCACGGCAAGGACGCCTACATCATTCTGAAGCTAAACGCCTTACAGGATGAACGGATGATCTTAAAGCTCTACGAAGCCAGTGAAGCCGGCGTGCGGGTGGAACTGCTGATCCGGGGTATTTCCTGCCTCGTTCCTAGCCTCGAAGGCCAGAGCGCCAACATCAGCCAGCGGGGCATCGTGGACCGGTACTTGGAACACGCCCGCATCTACGTGTTCGGCAATGGTGGCAAGGAAAAAATCTACGTAGCTTCTTCCGATTGGATGGCTCGCAACTTAGACCGCCGTGTGGAAGTTGCTTTTCCTGTCCTGCAAGACGATTTGCGCGCCGAAGTCCGGCACCTGCTCGATCTTCAGCGCCAAGACAACGTGAAATCCAGAGACTGGCAGAACAATTTTGTTGTTTCCGAAAACCCGGATGCGCCCCGCGTCAGGGCCCAGGAAGAGACGTATGCGTATTTGAAGAAGCTAAGCCGCAAACGCAGCAAGCCCAAACCCGAACAAGGCTAAGAACTTACTTTTCGCCCAAGCCTCAAACAAGTACCAAAGAAGAACGGTCATACCGCGCTTGTCGCAGCATGACCGTTCTTCTTTGGTACTTGTTTGAGGTTCAAGCAATTGCGAAGCGCCTTCAGTCACTGGAACAACCGCCAAACATTGCGGAGTTCTTTTACCGCCCTGCGCCAAAAAGACCGAGCAGCCCTTTGGTGGGAACAATAAAGATTTCGAGGCTAGCGTAAGGAGTCCAGTCGAATTGGCTATCGATGATTTTTTGCCGGTCATCGTTGGTGCGGTCGAAGGCGTCGAAGGCGTAGTTGTAGCGGTAACCGCCTTCTACCCCCAGCCAGATGAAATCGTAGAGTTCACGCTCCCAACGCCCACGAAACTTCACCTCCGTTTCGCGCAGCTCCAGCGTACGAAGGGGAGCTATGCCAGGCTCGGGCTGGCCATTTTCCAGCCGCCGCACCAAAGGGTTGTTGAGCTTGATTATGTAGTTGTAGCCATCAACGGTGTAGCCAGCCGTGAGGATAGAGCGGGGCGAAACATTGTAGCGGACCGCAATACGGGCCGGAAATATAGCTTCTACGCCCCAGCGCGAGTTGAAGGTACGGTTGTAAAGCACCGCTGGATAAGGGCTGAACCGCCCGAATGTGTAGCCCAACTGCACACCTACGCCCCACGAAAATTCAGGGCTCCGCTTCCAGCCATACAGGAACTCCGATGACACGCGCAGGTAATCTTTCACGTTCAGCTCACTCGACGTATAGTCGCCGCTCAACTCGCCTTTAATCCGAAATATGTACCAGTTGACTGTGTTCACCGGCCGAATAACTGCTAGCTGTGCGCCCAAGGTCTTCAGGGCCTTGTCTTCGATATTGTCGTAGAACTCGTAGGTGGTGGGGGCACTGCGGAATTTAAACTCTTCCCGCTCGTAGTTGATGCCCAGAATCAGCTTCAGGTGCGGGTGGTTAAGCATCGGCACGTACCCTTTGAAGATAAGCCGGGCATTCTTGCTAGCGTCGGCCGAGTAGTTAGGCAAGTTCTCGACCTTGGCCGTCGACGTCACGCCAAAGCGAGGCATTCGCTCATAGTGAAAAATGATGCCTTTGCTCGGCCCCTGGTTGACTACCGAAGGGGTCGCAAACTCTTGGTCGCGCCCTACTTGATTGGAAGCCAGGGTATCTGTGGGGGAAGGAGCCGGGGCCGGAAACACCGGCGTGGGGGAAGCCGGGGGCGTAACCTGCGCTACCGCTGATACCATGACCAGCATCCAGCCCAGCCCAGTGAAAGCAATTTTGCGCACTGTCCGCGCCCGAATAGTTATAGTAAAAGACATACGCTACAAGGTGGAAATAGAAACTTAGAGCCGTCCGATCTTAACGCATGATCCAGCAAAAAGGCTGATTCCAGTCATCCATTCTTGCGCTTCACGATGCCGCTTTTGCGCGGAAGAAAAAAGCCGGCCTAACCCGACCGGCTCTCTTGTTGGTTTCTGGTTATGTACTGACCCACATTTTACCGATTGTGTGACGTTATCAGCAGCTGGTTTTAAAACAGGAAGTCAAATCCTAAGAATACCAGGTTTTCTTCGCCCCGCGAGTACGTCACGTTGATAACGGCCTGCTTGAGGATATCGACCCACACGCCACCGCCGTAAGCGGTATGGTAAGCATCGAGGCCTGTTTTTACGTCGTACCGCGAGTACACCCGCGCTGCATCGGCCAAGCCCATGATGCCGAACTTACCCGGCAGCAAGTAGGCATTAAACTCGAAGAGCTGAATTCGTACCTCTGCATTGGCGTACGTAGTGGAGCGCCCCGCGAAGCGCGTCCGGCGGTAGCCGCGCAAGTTGGTGGTGCCGCCCAGGGTGTTAGCTTGGTAGAAACGATAGTCGCCGAGGTTGCGGCTGGCGCCGATGCGGCCAGCCCAAGTCAACTGGAACGGGAAGTTGGGGCTCAGGTAGAAACGAAATTCCGAAGCCAACCGCCCATAACTCAGCTTCTCGGAGTTGAGTTGCTTGTTGTATTCCACCGAGTTGTACCAGCGCAGTCCGATGCGCGGGTTCTTCGGCGAGGAAGCGGCATCAATATTTAGGTAAGCCCGACCACCGAGGTAGCGGTTTAACTGAAAATCGGAGGAGCGAATACCAACGGCGCTGGTACCTTCTTGGCCGTTGCCGTCGTCATCGAGGCCATTTGCTATTTCGCTGCCAATACGGTCAGAGGAAACCCGGAACTGGTCGTACTGCGGACCAATACCAAACTTGAGGAAACTGAACACATCCTTCTCCAGCACCGGCGAAACGTAGAAGCGTGAGAAGCGGACCCGGTAGGTATCGTTGATGTCGCGGTTGCGGGTGGTGTTGTCGTCAGCCAGGATGTTGCGCGTATCATTGCCTAAGCCAAAGTAGTTGTAGAGCAACTGCGGCCCATAGAGCTGCGACGTAACGCGCAAGTCGTACTTACCAACCACGTCAACAAAATGCCCTAGGTAGCGCACGTTGTAGGCGTTTTGCGAGGGCGAGTAGTTGGCGGCCAAACTCTGCTCGGAAGCGTAAGGCTCTTTCCGGAACCCGTAAGTACGGTACACGGCCCCACCACCCACAAACAAACGGTCGTCGATGTTGTAGCCGAAATAAGCAGTAGGCCCGAAGTAGTTGAGCGTGTAATCTTTGCGGTCGGAGCGGTTGTGTACGTCGTAGCGGCTCACATCAATGCCCGGCTCAGTGCGCAGCCGCGTGTCGCGGCCGGGCCGAATGACGTTGCCCGTATCGGCATCGTAGACGTGGGTGTAGTGGCGGAAGCCCGCCACGTTGGAGCGGTCGGTGATAGAGTCTTTGTCGGTGCCGGCAATGATGCGCACTTTGGTTCCGCGCTGCACGTCGCCTTTCACGTCGTAGACATCGTTGCCTTCAAACCCGTAAAGACGCAGTTCCTTGGTTACGTTGTTGTCGAAAGTGCGGTCGAAGAGCGTTTTTCCAAGCTCGCCCTCCTTGGTGATTTTCTGCACCGATACCCGCGTCTTGTCGTCAGGCAGGCGCTCGACCACAAATTTTTCGCGTTTGCTGGAGCCTTTCACCTCCGTCACCTTGCTTACCACTTCGTAGTAATCGGC